>JAOUJW010000015.1 GCA_029882975.1 Gammaproteobacteria bacterium | reverse complement strand
ATTGTCTTTCTGTTCCCACAATACCGCCTGCATATTGCCGTATGGCCAGGGTACTTGTTTGAATTCGTGCCCTTTTGTTTTTAAGGCTTGAATTTCCGTGGGAGTGAAGGTGTTTTCTTCATGTTGGATCTGGTCCGGTAAATATTGGTGGTGATAACGAGGCAAAGACACCATGGATAGGGCATTGCCGCCTTGGGCATAATCCAGTATGGCCAACAGCACCATGGAAATGATGCGGCTGCCACCGGGAGTTCCCAGTATAGCCACACCACGGTCGCTTTCGATAAACGTCGGCGACATGCTGGACAAGGGGCGTTTGCCGGCTGCAATGGCATTGGCCTCGCCACCGACCAGGCCGTAGGCATTGGGTACCCCCGGTTTGGCGGAAAAATCGTCCATTTCGTCATTGAGCAATACCCCCGTACCCGGTGGCACGAAACCCGAGCCAAAAGGGTAATTGATGGTGAGAGTTGCTGAAACTCGATTACCGTCTTGGTCCAGAACTGAAAAATGGGTTGTATCCCTGCCCTTCCCCGCGGGCAGTCCCGGTAATGTGTTGCTGGGGGTGGCTTGGTCTTCCCGAATCGCGGCTCTCAAGCCATCAGCATAGAAAGGGTGCAAAAGTGTTTCTTGAGGGATTTCGACGAAATCCGGATCACCCAGATAAATGGCCCGGTCCCGGTAGGCACGGCGCATGGCCTCCACCGTCAAGTGCACTTGTTCCGAGCGTGGTAGTTTGGCCAGGGGGTAAGGTGCCAGAATATTCAAGGTGGTGAGCATGGCAATGCCGCCGGAGGAGGGCGGCGGTGCCGTGGTGATTTTCAAACCTTGGTATTGGCCTTGTACCGGCTGTCGTTCTACCACGGTGTATTTAGCCAAATCTTCCAGGGTCCATATGCCTTTGGCCTGTTGTACGCCTTGCACCAGCTTTTGTGCTACCGCGCCTTGGTAAAAGCCGGCCGCGCCCTGATCTGCCAGTGCTTGCAGCGTATTTGCCAAGTCCGTTTGTTTAATAATATGGCCTTCAGGGGGAACTTCGTTGTTGTTTAGAAAAATCTTGGCGGCTGCGGGCGAATCCTGCAGAGCTTTTAAACGGAACTGGGCTACGCGAGTGTAGTAAGTTCGCACGGGAAAACCGTTCTTGGCAGCCCGAATCGCCGGTTGCAGTGACTGAGATAAGGGCAGTTTGCCGTATTTTTGGGCGATGTGGGCCATGGCTGCGGGAAGTCCGGGTATGCCGGCGGATAGAGGGCCGTCCATGGAAAGGTTGGGGATCACATTGCCGTCTTTGTCCAAATACATGTCACGATGGGCCTTGCCCGGAGCGGTTTCACGACCGTCCACGAACACTTGCATTGCGTCTTGTTGTCGGTGCAATAACCAGAAACCCCCACCGCCTAAACCCGAACTCATGGGTTCCACCACGGCCAGTGTGGCGGTAATGGCAACGGCAGCATCAAAGGCATTACCACCGGCTTGCAGAATTTCATGGCCGGCTTCGGTGGCTATGGGGTGGGCTGTGGCGATTCCCGCTTGTTTGGCGGTTTGCGCGCAGGCGGATGTCCAGATTAAGGCTAACAGCAAAGGAGTGGCTTTGAGCCAAAAACGGGAAATGTTTGTCAACATAGAGCTTCCTGTTAGTTGAATTGAATCCATCAAACTTCTTACCTTACAAAAAAGGCCTCAAGTGAGGCCTTTTTATTCATGTTGTAACTCCGGACTAAGCGGATTTGGCCATCAGACCTTTGTATTTTTCCTGCAATTGTTCTTTGGTTTCCACGTGTTCGGGATCTACCGGGATACAATCAACCGGGCACACATCCACGCACTGAGACGTCTCATAGTGACCTACGCACTCGGTGCACAAATCCGGGTTGATTTCATAAATCTCTTCGCCTTGAGTGATGGCGTTATTAGGGCATTCCGGTTCGCAAACATCACAGTTAATACATTCATCAGTAATCATTAAAGCCATTACAGGTTCTCTTCGGTGAAATTAACGATTCTTCCTTTGGACGACTAAAGACGGTTTCTGACGCCACAGCAGCCCAGGTTTGGCAGGCGATTGTACAACAAAATAAGGCTCAGTGCCTGCCAAGTCCCTCGAAAAGCTTAGTCCAAGCGCGCCAGAACTTCAGTAGCGACACTTTCGTGGACAAAACCTGAGATATCCCCACCCAATCGAGCGATTTCCCGTACCAGACTGGAGGAAATATAGGAGTATTTTTCATCCGGCGTCAAAAACAGGGTTTCCACTTCCGGTGCCAATTTGCGGTTCATGCCCGCCAATTGGAATTCATAATCAAAATCCGACACCGCTCGCAGGCCTCTGATAATGACTTGAGCCTGGTTTTCTCTGGCGAAATTTACCAGTAGTCCGGTTAAGGGTTTTACGGTGACCTGGGTGTTGTCTATGACCTGCTGTACCATCTTGATCCTTTGTCGCAAGGGGAACAGAGGGTTTTTCGCCGCCGATTCTGCCACGGCGACAATAACTTGATCAAATATTCCACAGCAGCGCCGGATCAGATCCATATGGCCATTGGTAATGGGATCAAAGGTGCCTGGGTAGACAGCAATGCGGTTCATGGTGAGAGTCCTGATCTTGTTTAGTTAAAAGCATAACACAAACCATTAAAGCGAATTAGGTGGGCTTTTTCAAAGGTGGGTGGGTTCGAATCAAATGATAGCTGACTTGTCCCGCTTGCTTGCTGCGGTACAGTTCCCAGTGGGAAGGGAGTGGCAAGGGTGTTAATTCTTTTTCACATTCCAGGTAAATCCAGGCCTGGGGTTGCAGCCAATGGTTTTGCTGTAACCGTTGCAGGCAAGGTTCGATCAGGTTTTTTCGAAAGGGTGGGTCCAGCAATACCAGGTCAAAAGCTTGCGGGGCGGGTTGTTTTAATAAATTAAGTACATCCGTACTGAGTACGCGGCCCCGGTCGCATTGCAGTAGATGTAAATGTTGTTCAATGGCACGGGTTGCGTCGCGGTTTTGTTCTGCAAAGGTACAATGGGCTGCGCCGCGGGACAGTGCTTCCAGCCCCAGGGCACCACTGCCGGCAAAACAATCCAGCACTCGAAGGTTGGCAATATGGTTTTGCAGCCAATTGTACAGGGTTTCGCGGACCCGGTCCGGCGTAGGGCGCAGTCCCTCAATAGAGGGGAAGTGCAGCTTACGCCCCCGCCATTGACCGGCGATAATACGTAAGCTGTTGGGGTGTTTTGCTGCCACGCAATCCGATCAGGCGAACCAATCCCGAGGTTTGAGATAATTGTCGTACAAATCCGCTTCCGGGCTGCCCGGTTCCGGCTTCCAGTTATAACGCCATTTCACCAAGGGTGGCAGGGACATGAGTATGGATTCGGTACGGCCACCGGTTTGCAGACCGAATAAGGTGCCGCGGTCATAGACCAGATTGTATTCCACATAGCGACCCCGACGGTACAGCTGAAAATCTCGTTCTCGTTCGCCATAAGGAGTATCTTTGCGTTTGTTGACGATGGGTTGATAAGCATTTAAGTAATTATCGCCCACGCTTTTCAAAAAATTAAAGCAAGTGTCAAAATCCCATTCATTCAAATCATCGAAAAACAGTCCGCCCACGCCGCGAGTTTCCTGGCGGTGTTTCAGGTAAAAGTATTCATCACACCATTTTTTGTAGCGCGCATAGACATCAGCACCAAAGGGATCGCAGGTTTGTTTGGACACTTCATGCCAGTGGCGCACATCCTCGGCAAAAGGGTAGTAGGGCGTCAAGTCATAACCGCCGCCAAACCACCAAATAGGGTCGGCCCCTTCTTTTTCGGCAATGAAAAAGCGTACATTGGCGTGAGAAGTGGGTACATAGGGGTTTTTGGGGTGAATCACCAGAGATACCCCCATGGCCTCGAAACCACGGCCTGCCAATTCCGGTCGGTGGGCCGTGGCGGACGCGGGCAGATTATTACCATAGACGTGGGAAAAGTTAATCCCGGCCTGTTCAAATACCTGGCCGTCGGTGAGCACTCGGGTACGGCCTCCGCCGCCTTCTTCCCGCTCCCATTGATCCTGTTGGAAAATGACTTTGCCATCCTCGGTTTCTATACCCTGGCAAATGCGGTCCTGCAAATCCAGTAAATACGCTTTAACCGCTGCGGTATCAGGTTTTTGTTGTGCGTTCATTTGTTGTTTCCTTCGTCGCCTGTCAACACAAAAGCGCAAGTGTACCACAGTTGTCCGAGGGTATAGGGGACGGTGTTGGTTAAAAAATATGCTGTTAATAGGGGGTGGTGGCTTGTTAATTTGTACCAAGCGCTTATAGTGGAGGTTTACAAACCACCCTTTGGGAGCCGCTTATTGTTAAGTCGTAAGTTTTTCATTGCTTTTATCGCTTGCAGCTTATGTGTTACCCATGTGTGGGCGTCGTGCGAACTATCACGCAATACCGATATGTTTTATGAGAAATTACAAATTCTCTCAAATCGTTCACCTGTGTTAATGCATCGTAATCTGGCTCCTCGTGATGAACATCTTCCGCTGGTGCTGTTGTCGTACCGTCCAACGGGGGCCACAAGTTCAGTATTCATCAGCGCAGGCTTACACGGTGATGAACCGGCCGCGGTGGAATCGGTGTTACAGTTCATCGAACGGGTATTGGAACAGCCAAAGCAATATGCGCGTTTTAACATGGATTTTATTCCCTTGGTGAATCCCACCGGCTGGCGTGATTGTACCCGCTTAACTGCGCAAGGATTAGATATTAACCGTCAGTACCATTTGCTCAAGGGTAAGGAGGTAAAGATCCTGGAGAATTTCTTGCGGGGGAAACATTACGATCTTATGATCGATCATCATGAGGACCCTCGGGATCATGTGCACGCTTTTTACACCGTGACCTATGGTAATGAAGATTTATCGGCGATACACGGCCTGGTGGCGACGGTGAAGTCAAAAGGGTTTAAACTGCGTCGCTTCGCTCGTACCGAGGGTTATTTTAATGTGGGCAAGCGGTTGATGCCTGTGCTGGAACTGCGTACCTTTATGCTGTACGCCCGGAATCATTACAGTTCTCGCGTCTATCAGGTGGAGACACCTACTGAGCTGAGCGTGGAGCAGCGGGTGTTATTACACAATGTGAGTAATGATGTGTTACTAGAGAGTCTGATAGCGCCAAAAAAAACGCCGGTTCGGGACCGGCGTTAACAATTGTATTAAAACACGGAAACGCAGCCGTGATTAGGCATAACGCGCTTTAGCCTGCTGAGCCTGTTGCGCTTGTTCCGGGGAATAGGCGGCACCGGACCAAAGCATTTCATAAGCGATTTCTTCGTTACCGTTTTCACACAGTTCCAGCACTTCTTTGAACAAGGGTTGGAAGGTATCACTACGATGAGATTCCTCGTGTTCATCAAAGGTGCGCCAAAAGGTAATAATCAGCGCTTCCTTGTTTTTCAGCGGGCTTTCTACCGCCTGACCGATGGTGCTGCCTTCATTGGAAATGCTGCCGGTGTTCAGTGTAACCAGGCCACCGATAAAGCCGGTTTCCGAGTGGTAGGTTTTTACGTTTTCACACAACATGGCGACGCGCTCCTGCAAGTCATCAATGCTGTATTGGGGTTTGAGAATGACCCGGTTAATGGTGACTACACCGTCATGTGGAAAGTTAGGGATAAACGACATATCAGTGCTCCTTCGATAAAACCTAGTAGGTAACTCAACAATAATCTTATTTATAGCCCAATAAATAAGAAAATGCAAATATTAATAATAACTAATATATCGGGCGTGAATGCAATTATTAAAGGATTTAATGGTTCTATTTAGCGCAATACGGCGCCAGTTTCTAAGTCTTTGATTGTTGATGGGGTTTTGTTTTTTCCCAAAGGAGCATTGAGAATATAATCCAAAGAATCATTGAAATATTGGCGTACTTTGAAAGGGGTTTTGGCAGGAGCTTGGTGGCTGGGATTGGCACTGGTGGAGATCAGAGCTTGTCCGGTTTGATCACACAGGGCTTTTGCGACGGGGTGAGCCGTCAGTCGAACCGCGATGCTGGGATGTTTTCCCCGTAGCCACTCCGGTACCCAATCCTGTGCTCGGATGAGCCAGGTGACCGGGCCGGGCCAGCTTTGCTCCAGGAGTTGCCTTTGTTGAGCCGTGGGTTCCTGGATGAAAGGCGCGATGTGTTCCCAGCAGGCACCAATGAGGATGAGACCTTTTTCAGCGGGGCGCTGCTTCAAACGCAATAAGCGATCTACAGCCTTTGCATCAAACGGGTCGCAACCCAGGCCATAAACCGCTTCGGTGGGGTAGGCAATCACCCCACCGTTACGAATACAACGTGCGGCAAGCCGCAGTTGCCAGGAATTCAAAAGCTTATTTTCCCAGTTTTTTCTGTAATTCCGCGTCTTTATCTATAACCGCCTGGGCATTGGCTTCCCGGTCCGCTTTGACCTTAGCGGCAATTTCCGCATCCGCCAGGCTGAGCATTTGTGCGGCCAAATAGGCGGCGTTTTTGGCACCGGCTTTGCCGATTGCAACAGTCGCAACGGGGATGCCACCGGGCATCATAACGGTGGACAGCAAGGCATCTTGGCCTTTCAAGGGGCCGCCGTCCATAGGAACACCGATAACGGGCTTCAATGTTAGCCCGGCTACCGTACCGGCCAAATGAGCGGCCAAACCGGCAGCACAGATAAACACGTCACAGCCGCGTTGTTCCGCATCTTTGACATAGGCATGCGTCGCCGCGGGCGTGCGGTGCGCCGAGGTGATTTTTACCTCAAACGGAACACCGAGAGAACTCAATGTGTCCAGGGTGGTTTGCATAACAGGTAAGTCGGAGTCAGATCCCATCAGGATCGCAACAAACGCCTTGCTCATAGTTTTTCCTCTTTCTGATTAATTGATTTCTCTGCTTACTGCTCGATGACCGATATCAGTGCGGTAATACATCTTTTCCCAGGATATTTTATCGATCGCTGCATAGGCTTTCGCTTGCGCCTTGGTGACGTTTTCCGCCAGGCTCACAAGGCATAGCACTCGACCACCGGCCGTGACAATTTGTCCATCTTGCGAGACAGTGCCGGCATGAAAGACCTTGGTGTCGTCCAGTTGCTGTAATTGCTCCAGTCCATGAATAACATCACCTTTAGCATAGCTTTCCGGATAACCTCCAGCGGCTAAAACCACACCCAGAGCTACACGGGGATCCCAATCCGCATGACTTTGATCCAATGTGCCGTCCAGCGCATTTTGACACAATTCTACCAAATCTGACTGCAACCGCATCATAATGGGTTGAGTTTCCGGGTCGCCAAAACGGCAGTTGAACTCCAGGACTTTGGGTTCACCGTCCGCTGTAATCATGATTCCCGCATAAAGAAAGCCGGTATAGGGCATGCCGTCTGCTGCCATACCCTCTATGGTAGGTAAAATAACTTGCGACATAATACGTTGGTGCATGGTTTCATCCACCACCGGAGCGGGAGAATAAGCGCCCATGCCGCCGGTGTTGGGGCCGGTGTCGCCATTGTCTCGTGCCTTATGGTCTTGCGAAGTGGCCAAGGGCAGGCAGTGTTTACCGTCCGCCATGACAATAAAACTGGCTTCCTCACCTTGTAAGAATTCCTCAACCACTATGCGATGACCGGCATCGCCAAAAGCGTTTCCCGCCAACATGTCTTCTATAGTTGCCACAGCCTCGGGTTCGCTTTGGGCAATAATAACGCCCTTGCCGGCGGCCAAACCATCCGCCTTAATGACGATGGGGCAACCCATTTGTTTCACATAGGCTATAGCCGGTTCCATCTCAGTGAAATTGCCATAACGTGCCGTGGGAATGTTGTGACGTGCCAGAAAATCCTTGCTAAAGGCCTTGGACCCTTCCAATTGCGCTGCCGCTTTGCTGGGGCCAAAACAAGGCAATCCCGCTGCGTTGAAGGCATCCACCACACCCAATACCAAGGGGATTTCCGGGCCCACGATCGTTAAATCGATTTGTTCTTTAGTGGCAAAGGCGGTGAGACCCTCTATGTCGTCTGCGGCGATGGCCACGTTTTGCAGTTTGGGTTCCGTGGCAGTACCGGCGTTGCCGGGCGCTACGAATACGGTCTTTACTTTCGATGACAAGGCTACTTTCCAGGACAGGGCGTGTTCGCGCCCGCCGTTGCCAATAACGAGAACTTTCATAAGGATTTCCTAAACTTTTAGTGAGCAGTTACTAATGGCGGAAGTGGCGCATTCCTGTGAACACCATAGCGATGTCATGTTCATTGGCGGCTTCTATAACTTCATTGTCACGCATGGAGCCGCCGGGTTGGATTACGGCCGTTACGCCCACGTCGGCAGCGCTGTCCAGTCCGTCCCGAAAAGGAAAAAAGGCATCGCTGGCCATAACGGAACCGGCCACTTTCAAATCGGCGTCCGCAGCTTTGATCGCCGCGATTCGGGTACTGTAGACCCGGCTCATTTGTCCGGCCCCCACACCAATGGTCATGCGATTTTTTCCAAAGACAATGGCATTGGATTTGACAAACTTTGCCACCTTCCAGGTGAACAGCAAATCACGGATTTCCTGTTCCGTAGGAGCCCGGTTGGTGACCACTTTGAGATCATCAATGGTGATCATACCCTGGTCGCGATCTTGGACCAACAAACCGCCAGTCACACATCGGTATTCCAATGAAGCAGGGCGGGTTTGTCCCCATTGGCCACACTCCAGTACCCGTACTTGTTTTTTCTTGGAAAAGTATTCCTTGGCTGCGGCTTCCACAACGGGGGCGATAATGACTTCGACGTATTGGCGTTCACCGACGGCCTCGGCGGTTTTTACGTCCAAGGGCCGGTTAAAGGCGATAATGCCACCGAAAGCGGAAGTAGGGTCGGTACTAAACGCTCGGTTGTAAGCCTCTAAAATATTAGAGTCCACAGCGACACCACATGGGTTGGCATGTTTAACAATAACACAGGCCGGTTCATCGAATTGTTTGACGCATTCCAGCGCTGCATCGGTATCGGCAATATTGTTGAAGGACAATTCCTTGCCTTGGATCTGTTTGGCCGTAGCCACGCTGGCTTCAGAGGGTTTTTCCTCTGTATAAAATGCGGCACTTTGGTGAGGGTTTTCCCCATAACGCATGTCTTGGGTTTTACGAACCTGAATACTGAAATGACGCGGAAATTTGGATTCTCCCGTACCCGGTACATGGGTGCCTAAATAATTGGCAATAGCGCTATCGTATTGCGCTGTATGTTCGAAGGCTTTAACGGCCAGATTAAAGCGGGTTTTGGCACTGGTTTGGCATTTATTAGCAACCATTTCGTGCAAAGCGACTTTATAGTCTCGTGGGTCCACCAGTACAGTAACGGCGATATGGTTTTTGGCCGCAGCTCGCAATAAGGTAGGACCGCCAATATCAATGTTCTCAATAGCCATGTCCAGGGTGCAGTCGGATTTGGCAACAGTTTGTTCAAAGGGGTAAAGATTAACCACCACCATATCAATGGCTTGTATCCCGTGGGCTTTCATCACTGCATCATCAATTCCGCGACGCGCCAGGATGCCGCCATGAACACGAGGATGTAGGGTTTTTACCCGACCTTCCATCATTTCGGGAAACTTGGTGTAGCTGGCCACTTCAATCACGGGAATGTTATTACTGGCCAATAATTTGGCTGTTCCACCGGTGGACAGGATTTCGATGCCGAGATTTGTCAAACCGCGAGCAAAGTCCACAATGCCGGTTTTGTCGGAAACACTGATTAGAGCACGTTTAACCTGAGTCATATTTTTATTAAAACCTTTAATTGCTGATTTGTTGGATTGTTAGCGTCGTAAGGTGCGAGGTTAGAAGCAGTTAACTCATGAATCTCTGAAGCAGTCTCTGGAACGAGCTGTGAACGGGATCCCGGTTTGCGGTATAACCGAAGAGTATCCTTGAGTTCCCTTTGTGACGCACTGTACGAGCGGTAATCCGGTTGTTCATATTCTAGTCGCTCAGGACGGTTTTGAGTTTTTGGGAAAGAAAAAATGGCTGTTGCCGCAGGGAATACAGCCGTCTTACTCGTTTCGCTGAGCTGTATCCCTGCTTGTGTTACCTGTGCCTTTATTATATTGGTTTAGCGTATGTCGTATTGTTTTAGCTTCTTACGTAATGTACCGCGGTTCAAGCCTAAAACAATAGAGGCCTTACTTTGGTTGCCTCGAGTGTACTTCATAACAGTTTCCAGGAGAGGTCTTTCGATCTCCTGTAATACCAACTGATATAAGTGAGCCGGCTCGTGACCATCCAGATCCTTGAAATAATTTTCCAGAACCATTTTGATGTGATCACTCAACGGCTGAACCGTGGCGTTATGCTCCTGTGGCTTTTCTAGTGGTTTTTCTAAGCTTGGAGTTGTTATTTCTGTTGTCATGCTGCTAACCCCTCTTGCATCGTTAGTCGATCAAAAAACTCCTTGGTTATACGCAGTTGTTCCTCGATAGAATCAACCTGGTTAACGCTCTGCCGAAACGCAGCGCCATGCTTTTGACCTTTGCTGTACCAGGAGATGTGTTTACGGGCTACACGGACACCGGTGTATTCCCCATAAAACTCATACAGGTTTTGCAAATGCTCGAGCATGATACTGCGAACTTCAGATACTGCTATGTTGGGTAGCTTGGTTCCCGTTTTAAGGTAATGATCTATTTCACGAAAAATCCAAGGACTGCCCTGTGCTGCACGTCCAATCATAATGCCATCAGCGTTGGTATATTCCAATACATATTTGGCCTTTTCCGGCGTGGTTATATCACCATTAGCGATAACGGGAATGGTGATCATCGACTTTATTTCTGCAATCGTGTCGAATTCGGCATCCCCTTTATAACCGCAAGCTCGTGTACGTCCATGAACGGACAGAGCCTGAATTCCCGCAGATTCAGCAATACGGGCGATTCTTACACCGTTACGATTAGCCTTATCCCAACCGGTCCGAATTTTCAAAGTCACGGGGACATCTACGGCTGCAACTACTTTATCAAGTATTTGCCCCACCAGAGTCTCATTCGTCAGTAAGGCGGAACCTGCCATGACATTACAAACTTTCTTGGCAGGGCAGCCCATATTAATATCAATAATTTGTGCGCCATTATCAACATTATATCGGGCTGCCTCGGCCAGCATGTCAGGATCGGCTCCGGCAATTTGAATAGACTTGGGTTCGACCTCGCCTGCGTGGTTGGCTCTGCGTTTGGTCTTAGTGCTGCCCCACAACAAGGAATTGGAGGAAACCATTTCCGATACAGCCAGACCGGCGCCCAACTTTTTGCAAAGTTGACGAAACGGACGATCTGTCACACCGGCCATGGGAGCCAGAACCAAATTGTTGTGCAGTTTGTACGGACCAATTTGCATTGCGAAAAAACCATTCAGGGGACCAAATCAAGAGTGCAAATAATACTCGTTCTGAGCGTGATGATAAAGTTTTAAACCGAGGTTTTTTGGTTTATTTATTCACAGCTTAACAGAGATAAACCGTTCTCAAAGTGTGTTGTGGTGGGAATCCGTAAATACGTATGGTTAATAATTAACCATTCTCTAGAAGCGGGAAGAAATCAAATTCAAAGTTAACGGCTTGACTGCCTGGGTCCAGCATTTCCAGCTCAATTTTAATGGGTGTATCGGGTGCCATGCCTAAGTCAAATTTGGTATCGATAGGTAGGTATTCTTTAGGTTTAAACTGTCTTTCCGCCACGCGTTGTCCGTTAATGTCAGAGAAAGTGATTTGGAGCAATGGGTAGGATTGAGCATAGCCTGCGTTGTTGATTATGGTGGTGCTTACCTTTAGGGCGCTATCGACGTCCGGGTGGCTGCGAATGTCCTGGCCAATGAGTTCTAATTTTTTAACGTCACTGGGCAGCTTGACATCACAGGATAAGGCTTTACAAAAGGTGCTGATCCAGGGGCGTAAGCTTTGGTTTTTAGCCAGATCATTGTGTTTGAAGTATATGGTTTGCAGCAGGAACGTCATCATAAGGCATACGCCACCCACACCCCACCAAGAGATAGCGGTTTGTTTGCCTCTGCGTTTGCGGGGTGTGGCATTGGAAACGTCGCCCAGGATTTGTTTGGAGAAAGCGTTGGAACGTTTCTTCTTGCCTCGGTTTGCGGGTTTCTTACTTTTTTCGGGTTCATCGTTTGTTGTTTTAAGTCTGGTTGCAGCTGCGCCTGGAGCTGCTTTATTGGGTGTTGCTGCCTTTTGTACAATGGTGGCTTCCAGGTTCGCTATATCCAAATTGATATTTGTAGCGTCCAGGCCATCAAAATCCTCGGCCTGTTTAGCGTTGGTCGCAGCTTTTGACGGCATGGGTTTGGGTGCCGGTTGCGGTTTTGGTTCCGCAGCAGCCGGTTGCGCAGTTTCCTGCGGGACGGGTGGTTTTTGCGGCGCTGGTTTTGGTGCTTGTTGGGGTGCTTGTTTGGGTGCTTGTTGCGGCGCGGAGGTATGGATAAATGTTTGATCCTGCTCCATGGCATCAGAAAAACGCAGCTCGTCCAGGGCTCTTAAGGCTTCATCGTAATTAATATCATCGTCATCAATCAAAGGTTTTGCTGCCGGTTCCGCGCTTGGAAGTCGGGGTGATGGTCGCGGTGCTTCCGCCTTCTTTTCGGGTTTCGGTTTCTTGTTCTTAATCAGTGGCAGCGGGGCTTTGTTTTCCGCAGGTGCCGGTGTGACTTTGCTTTGTCGGGCATTTTGATTCAGGGCTTGGATAGCAGCAATGGCTTGTCCCAATTTGGTGGGTTTGGCTGAGGATTCCTGCCCATGCAAGGAAGCTTCAAACAGTTCTTGTTCCAGTTCACTTTCATCCAGGAAAATATCATCATCAAAGTCATCGTATTGCTCCTCGATTTGAGGAGGCTCTTCGGTCAAATTACCCAAGGCACTGAATACCGTGCGGCATTGGCCGCAGCGCACATTACCTTGAGCGATTTTCAAGTGCTCCGGTGTAACCTGGAAATAGGTCAGGCATTGTGGGCATTGAGTGTACATTGCTACCAAATTCTAAGTGTAATGTTCATGTCGGTATCTCTGAAACGCATACTGGGAATCAGAGGCTCTCGTATTAAACAGACCGGCGGATGCCGTGCACCAGAGTCCAGTCGTCTTGTATTTGTATGTCGGCCATGTGAAACCAGGCTTGATAGTGATTGGAAACACTTTCGGCTTGGTTTTTGAGTATGCCGCTTAACACAATACGCCCCTGCGGTTTTACCAGATTGGCCAGAGTCGGTGCAAGTTCTAATAGGGGGTTTGCTAATATATTTGCCACTATCGTGTCCACCGCAGGACATTCGCTGGGATTCTGGGTGATTTGCAGGCGTTCGGCAACCTGGTTTTTTTCGGCATTGATTCGCGTGGCTTGCAGCGCTTGCGGGTCATGGTCTACCGCCCAGGCTTTGGCGGCGCCTAATTTAAGTGCTGCGACCGCCAGTATGCCAGAGCCACAACCGAAGTCGATGAGCTGTTCCTGTGAACGCAAGTGCTGGTCCAACCATTTCAGGCACAGGGCCGTGGTGGGATGGGTCCCGGTACCAAAGGCCATTCCGGGATCCAGTAGGACATTCACTGCATTAGGTTCCGGTGGTTGGTGCCAGCTGGGGCAAATCCATAGTCGTTCACCGCAGCGAATGGGTTGAAAGTTCTTCATCCACTCGGCTGCCCAGTTTTTATCTTCCAAGTCTTCCACTCGCCAGGGTGGCAACAGTTTGGGATGTAACGCGGTTTCCAGTGCGCTGATGATAGCACTCATATCCGTGTCCCCTTTGAATAGGCCGATGAGTTTGGTGTTGTGCCAAAGAGGAGTGGTGCCCAGCGGAGGTTCAAACAGAGGTTGGTCCGCTGCATCCATAAATGTAACGGATGCAGCACCCAAAGACTCCAGGATATCCGCCAGCGGTTCTGCCTGACTGGAATCCGTGCCGATCACAATTTGAAACCAGGCAGGCATTGGAAGCAGGCTCCTTTTACAGAGCCAGTTTTTTCTCCAGGTAATGGATATTGGTGCCACCCGTTTGGAAAGCGGAGTCATTAATAATATCCAAATGCAAGGGAATATTGGTTTTAATGCCTTCAACCACGCATTCGCTTAGTGCGGTGCGCATACGGGCGATAGCCGTCTCTCGCGAGTCTCCATGAGCAATGATTTTGCCTATCATAGAGTCATAGTAGGGCGGAACCCGGTAGCCATTGTATATATGGGAATCCACCCGAATACCCAAACCGCCCGGTGCATGAAACTGTGTCACGGTGCCGGGAGAAGGCATGAAGGAGTTGGGGTCTTCCGCATTGATACGGCATTCCAGTGCATGGCCACGAATGACAATATCCTCTTGTTTGAAGCTCAGCGGGAGGCCGGCGGCAATACGAATTTGCTCTTTAACCAGATCCACGCCGGTAATCATCTCGGTTACCGGGTGTTCCACCTGGATGCGGGTATTCATCTCAATGAAATAAAATTCACCATTTTCATATAGGAACTCGAAGGTGCCGGCACCCAGATAGCCAATTTGACGGCAGGCTTCGGCACAACGGCCGCCGATTTGGTTGCGCAGTTCCTGCGTGATTCCCGGTGCGGGTGCTTCTTCCACGACTTTTTGGTGGCGTCTTTGCATTGAGCAGTCACGTTCGCCCAGATGGATCGCGTCGCCGTGAGTATCAGCCAGAACCTGTATTTCAATATGACGGGGATTTTCCAGGTATTTTTCCATATATACCACGTCACTGCCAAAGGCGGCGGCAGCTTCGGACTTGGTTAAGGAGATCGCATTGAGTAAGCTCGCTTCGCTGTGAACCACTCGCATTCCCCGCCCACCGCCCCCGGCGGCGGCTTTGATGATGATGGGATAACCGATTGACTTGGCCATTTTCATGGTTTCCCCCGGGTCATCACCCAAGGGGCCATCAGAGCCTGGCACGCAAGGTACCCCTGAACTACGCATGGCTTCGATGGCGGATACTTTATCCCCCATGAGGCGAATTGTGTCGGAGCGGGGACCGATAAAGGTAAACCCGCTTTGCTCTATACGTTCGGCAAAGTCTGCGTTCTCAGCTAAAAAGCCGTATCCTGGATGGATGGCAACTGCATCGGTGACTTCGGCTGCGCTGATCAATGCCGGAATGTTCAGGTAACTGTCCACCGATGGGGCAGGACCGATACACACGGACTCATCGGCCAGGCGCACATGTTTCAGGTCGCGATCGGCAGTGGAGTGTACGGCTACGGTTTGTATGCCCATTTCACGGCAGGCGCGCAAAATTCGCAGAGCTATTTCGCCTCTGTTGGCTATGACGATTTTTTCAAACATAGAATAAAGAGTTTTGTAATTAATCGATAATGAAAAGCGGCTCGCCGTATTCAACCGGCTGCGCGTTGTCTACCAAAATGGCTTTTACTGTACCGGTTTTGTCGCTCTCGATCTGGTTGAGCAACTTCATGGCCTCAATAATGCACAAAGTGTCGCCCGCATTTACTTTTTGCCCTTCTTCGACAAAAGCTTTGGCGCCCGGTGATGAAGCACGGTAAAAAGTACCAACCATGGGAGACTTAATGGTGTGACCGCTAATAGGGGTTTCTGCTTCTGCCGATGTGTCGCTTGCCGGAGGAGCACTTGCAGTCATCGCTGGGGCAACAGATGCCGGAATGGTATATTGTGCCGGAGCTGCCACGGCAACATTGCTGTGACGGCTAATGCGTACCGATTCTTCGCCTTCGTGAATTTCCAGTTCTGCGATTCCGGATTCTTCAAGTAGTTCGATCAGTTTTTTAACTTTGCGTATGTCCATAGTGGAAAACCTGATTGCATGTTTTATCGTTAGTGGTTTTAATCTGAACCGGAGTTTATGTGTTACGGATAGCGAACTATTCGTAGCTATCCAGAAACTCTCGGTTCCTTCAATTGTTTAATGGCTGCGAGCAATGCCAATTCATAACTCATAGGTCCCAGGCCGCTGATAACGCCTGAGGCGATGTCCGAAAAATAAGAAATCTGCCGAAACGACTCGCGGTTATGAATATTGGATAAATGAACTTCAATAAACGGTATGTTTACCCCACTCAGGGCATCGCGCAGTGCGATACTGGTATGAGTAAACGCGCCGGGATTGATAACGATAAAATCGATGTCATTTACCGCTGCATGTATTGTTTCAATCAGCTCATGTTCTGCATTACTTTGGAAGTGCACCAGCTCATGCTTGTGCTCGCTTGCCAAAGTCTGCATCTGTTGATTGATGGTTTCCAGGTCCGTGTGGCCATAATGCCTGGGCTCCCTGCTGCCCAATAGATTCAGGTTGGGACCATGAATCACCAGTAGTTTTGCCATAATCAACCTACGTTATGAATCTGAACATGAGCGGTGAAAAATACCGCAAACTTCACTCAAAAGTCAGCTAAATTTCACGAAATCACGTAAATTTGTATTATTGCCCGATTTCCATTGAAATTTGCGGCGATTATCCCTTAACGCATGGCTTTTGTCTACACGATTTTTAGAAAAACGTGAGATGCGTCAAGTATCGCCGCATTTCTAAGCAAATTAGCCGAAAGTTGCAGCAAGGTTCTTGAGGGATACGGCTACAATAATGACAATACGTTTTCCTTGACCGCTTCGCGGGAGAATTCGCCCCGATGGATATGAGAAATTTGCCCCTGACGATTGATAACCACTGTATAGGGCAGGGCACCAAAGCGGTTGCCATAGGCTTCGGCAATATGAATATCCTTGTCTGTTGCGATTAAAGTGGGGTAATTGACCCCGTAAGTGTCTACAAAGTCCTTGACCTTCTCCAGCGTGTCAATGGCCACACCAATGAACTGTAATCCCTTGGGGCCATATTGTTCCTGCATTTCTACAAACAGAGGTGTTTCCTTCAGGCAGGGGGGGCACCAGGTGGCCCAAAAATTCAACACCACCACATTACCGTCCCATTCGTGGATATTGTGTTGATGGTTGTCCAGATCCGGTAGGCTAAAGTCAGGAATAGGTTTGCCCACCATCGAAGTGGCAGCCAGCTGCGCTTCCGGTTCATTGGAAAGGCGTTTGATCAGCTCGTTACCGCCCCACATCCCGAAAAGAAAAATCACTGCCATGGCAATATATTTTGCCTTAATCATCGTCTCCACCCTCATCAGTCATGCTGCCACTCCTGGCAGCTTAATCGTTAGTCATTTTGTTTTGTGGTTTTGTTACAACGTGGTTTGCCGTTACTGTATTAGCGTTACTGTGTGGCTTTTTGAACCAGCGCCTTAAATTTGTCTTTGTCCAGAAATCCCACCAGACGTAAAGCGCGTTGTTCCTCCCCATTACGATCGAAAAAGTGTATCGATGGTGGACCTACCACCCCCAACTTTTTCATCAAAGCCTGGTCCACGGCGTCGTTTGCTGTGACATCCGCTTTCAGTAGCATGACGTTTTTTAGAGCCTGTTGCACACCTGGGTCCCCAAAGGTGTATTTTTCCATTTCCTTACAGGAAACACACCACTCAGCGTAGAAATCCAACATGGCCACTTGTTGTTGAGTACGGGCCTGTTCCAGTGCCCGTTCCAGTCCGTCGATGCCCTTTATAGTGACGAAGTTGAGTTTGGTGCTGTTACCGCCGATGTTGTTGCCGCCTCTGGATTGCATGAGCTTATCCAATGGTTGCAGAACATCACGACCGCCACTGCTCACTCCAATCAAAATCAAGATGCCGTAGGTCAGGAAGAACAGGCCCAGGCCCTTCCACAGTTTTTTCCAGCCGGAAGCGCCGTTGAGTGGTTCCAAAGCGCCCATATAGATCGCGGGAACGATCAAAAGCAGAGCCCACAAGATCATAGAGACGGCAGCCGGCACAATGCGTTCCAGCATCCAAACAGCGACAGCCAGCATTAATACCCCAAACACCGCCTTAATAGTGTCCATCCATTGCCCGGCTTTGGGTAACAAGGTGCCGGCGGAGGCGCCGATGGCCAGGAGTGGTGTGCCCATCCCCATGCTCAAGGCGAACAAAGCAAAGCCGCCTAACACGGCATCACCTGTTTGACCAATATAGATTAGAGCACCCATCAAGGGTGCGGCTACGCAAGGGCCAACAATCAGTGCTGATAACAAGCCCATGATCGCAACGCCGGCTAATGTTCCTCCTTCCTGGCGGTTACTGATTTCAGTGAGCCTGCTTTGAATGGACGCGGGCATCTGAATCTCAAAAAAGCCAAACATGGAAAAGGCCAGCGCCACGAATACTGCGCTAAAAGTACTTAATATCCACGGATTCTGGAAAGCCGCTTGTAAATTGTTGCCAAAGAGTCCGGCAACGACACCTGCGACTGTGTAGGTAAGTGCCATGGCCAGGACATATACCAGTGACATGGTGAAAGCTTTTTTGGTAGTAACGTTTTTTTGTCCAGCAATAATGCTGGAAAGAATGGGTACCATGGGAAACACGCAGGGGGTAAAGGCCAGCCCCACACCGGCGAAGTAGAACGCCAACAGGGTTAACAATAAGCTGCCATTTTGCAACATGTTAGCCAGGCGATCCTGTTCGGACAGGTCTTGGTTATTGCTGTTACCGGATTGCGCCGGTGTTTGTTGTGGCAAACCCAATTGTCCGGCAGGTAGGGAGACCGGCATAGTCATGGTTTGGGGTGGGTAGCACAGACCTTTGTCGGCGCAGCCCTGGTAGTTGGCTTCCAGTTCCAGATTTACTGCATCGGTATGACTGCGATCCAGGGGCAGGTAAATATCTACACTTTTGTAGTACACCACCATCTTACCAAAGGACTCGTCCACTTTTTCTTTGCCCGGGGGCATGCTGATTTCGCCCAGGCTGATTCCCTCAGCATTTTTTAGAGTGAACTTGTATTTGTCCCGGTACAAGTAATAGCCATCTTCTATATCCCAATGGGCGCGAATGAGATTTCCGTTTTCCGCTTCGGCACTGAAAACAAAGGCTTGCTCCGGGCGTAGAAATTCATCGTCATTGTTTCCCAATCCCAGACGGTTGCCTAAGCTTTTTATCGCGCCCAAGGGGTCAAATCCATCGTTGTCGGATTGGGTGGCTTGAGAGGGGAGCACTAAACTGACGATTTGTTTTTGTGGGGGGTAACACAGACCCAAATCGGCGCAGCCCTGTGAGGTGACGCTGAGGTCCAACTTGCTGTCATTATTGCTACGAATAACGGGGATATCGATATTGATCCGGCCGCGATAAGTTTCCACTTTGCCGAAAAACTCATCGGTTTTGACTTTGCCTTTGGGAAAAACCGCCTGGCCCAGAGTTACGCTCGGGGTGTTGCTGTCAAACTTAAATTTACTGCGGTAAAGGTAATAACCGTCAGTGATGTCAAAACTGATGCGCACCATATCAGCGCTGAGTACCTGGGAACTCATGACAAAGGCTTGTTCTACCGGGAGGGGTTCTTCGTCGCTTATACCGAGGTTGCCGACAGCGGCAAAACTGGGGTGGCAGAACAGCAAGGCCAGCAGTCCGGCCAGAATTGAATGAATTTTCATTTAAACCTCGTTTACTGAGTGGTGTCGCGGGTTTCTGGAGCCATCCGACTATTTTCTCTGATCCAGGACAAGTAGGCGGCATAACCCTTGTCTATGGGGACACTGATGACTTCAGGAAGTTCATAAGGGTGAACCTTAAGAATGCATTGTTCCACCGCCGTATAGTTTGCTTTCACCGTTTTAATCAGCAGTAATTGTTCGGTGCTGTGTTCAATCTGATTCTGCCAGCGGTATACTGATGTTACTCCGGTGATAATATTCACACAGGCTGCAAGGTTTTGTTTTACCAGAGTATCGGCGACCACATGGGCGCTTTTGGCGTCCGGGCAGGTAGTGATAATGGCTATGGTCGGCGATTCGTTCATAGATAACTGCGCAAAGTTTTACCAATGTCGTTTATATCAGTGGTCTGTAATCGGGGAATATTACATTTTTCAAGCACACCAATGCCAGTAATAATACGAGCTGTGTTACATTAGGCGAAAAGTGTCCAACCATAACCTGTCAGACAGCAAAACCCATGCATCCTTTTACTATATTATTAATACTCTTCCTTAGCGTCCCATTAGTCGAAATCTATCTGCTGATTGAGGTGGGAGGATGGATAGGGGTTTTCCCCACAATATTCTTGGTGGTATTTACAGCTGTTTTAGGGGCCTGGTTGTTGCGCTGGCAAGGATTTTCTACATTGCGGCGCATCCAGGAAACCACGGCCCAAGGTGGAATTCCCGCTGTCGAGCTAGTAGAAGGGGCAGTTTTAATCGTTTCCGGTGCTTTATTGTTGACCCCCGGCTTTTTTACTGACGCCATCGGGTTTATGTGCCTAGTGCCCCGATTGCGCCAGGGTGCCATAAAGTGGGCCTTAAAGCGCTTTTTCCACGGTGGCTCGGGCGAGCCTACGCCGTTTGCCGGGGCTCAACCGCGTTCGTCTCACCGTTCTAAGACCATAGAAGGGGAGTATAAACGAGAGGATTGACATGGATTGTTCCTAAATTGAAGAAAATGCTCCACACACCTCTTGAAATTCCTTTTTCCGTCACTATTATTAGCACTCATTGAGTGCGAGTGCTAATCGTCTTGTGTTTTATAACCGGGGTGAAACTTGGCACTACGCGGTGTGTTGTAACTGAATTTTGAAAATTATAATTTTTTCAAGGAGATAGTCCATGAATATTCGTCCTTTGCATGATCGTGTCATCGTTCGTCGCATGGAAGAAGAGCTTACTTCCGCTGGGGGGATTGTTATCCCGGGTTCAGCTGCGGAGAAACCCGACCAAGGTGAGGTGGTTGCCGTAGGTAAGGGCAAGTTGCTTGATAACGGTGAAGTTCGTCCTCTGGATGTGAAAGTCGGCGATCGGGTCTTGTTTAATAAATACGGCGGTACCGCAGTGAAAGTTGACGGTGAAGAGCTGTTGGTGATGCGCGAAGAAGACATTACCGGGGTAATCGAGGGCTAAGTTGCCTGATTAACCACAACAAACCCAGATAATTGAGAGGAATCCAACAATGACTGCTAAAGAAGTTAAATTTAGTGATAAAGCCCGCCACCGTATGGTTGCCGGTGTGAATGTTCTTGCCAACGCCGTAAAAGTAACTTTAGGTCCCAAAGGCCGTAACGTAGTACTGGAAAAAAGCTTCGGTGCTCCCACCATCACCAAAGACGGTGTTTCTGTAGCCAAGGAAATCGAGCTGGAAGACCGTTTTGAAAACATGGGTGCACAAATGGTGAAGGAAGTTTCTTCCCAGACTTCCGATGTGGCCGGTGACGGTACCACCACTGCGACCGTATTGGCGCAATCCATTCTGGCTGAAGGTATGAAAGCCGTTGCTGCCGGTATGAACCCTATGGATCTGAAACGTGGTATTGACCGAGCTGTACAGGAAGCGGTCAAAGCATTACAGGAAATGTCCAAGCCATGCGCTGATGACAATGCCATTGCTCAAGTAGGCACTATTTCCGCTAATGCTGATGAAAGCATTGGTCGAATCATCGCTGACGCTATGGGTAAAGTAGGTAAGGAAGGGGTTATCACGGTGGAAGAAGGTTCCGGCCTGGATAACGAGCTTGACGTTGTGGAAGGTATGCAATTTGATCGCGGTTACCTGTCACCCTATTTCATCAATAACCAAGACAGCATGAGTGCAGAGCTGGAGAATCCGGCAATTTTGGTTTTCGACAAAAAGATTTCCAACATCCGCGATTTATTGCCGGTATTGGAAGCGGTTGCAAAAGCCAGTAAACCCTTGTTGATTATCGCTGAAGATGTGGAAGGTGAAGCGCTGGCCACTTTGGTTGTGAATAATATGCGTGGAATCGTAAAAGTCGCTGCCGTAAAAGCCCCTGGTTTCGGTGACCGCCGTAAAGCGATGCTGGAAGACATTGCCGTGTTGACCGGTGGTACGGTGATTTCCGAAGAGGTAGGTCTTTCTCTGGAAAAAGTCACTTTGGACGACCTGGGTACGGCTAAACGTATATCCATCACCAAAGAAAATACCACGGTTATCGACGGTGCCGGTCAAGCTGCCGATATTGAAGCCCGGGTTAATCAAATCCGTGCTCAAATCGAGGAAGCCAGCTCTGATTACGACAAGGAAAAATTGCAAGAGCGTGTTGCCAAACTGGCGGGCGGTGTTGCCGTTATCAAAGTGGGTGCGGCCACTGAAATGGAAATGAAAGAGAAAAAAGCCCGCGTAGAAGATGCTCTGCACGCCACTCGAGCTGCCGTGGAAGAAGGTGTTGTTCCTGGCGGTGGTGTGGCGCTGGTACGTGCTCAGCAAATCATCCAGGATCTGAGAATTGAAAACCACGATCAGGATGTGGGTGTGAAAATCGCACGCCGTGCTATGGAAGAGCCTTTGCGTCAAATCGTGGCCAATGCCGGGGGAGAACCCTCTGTCGTGTTGAACAAGGTTGCCGAAGGTGAAGGTAATTTTGGTTTCAATGCTGCCACCGATGAGTTTGGTGATATGGTGGCCATGGGTATTTTGGATCCAACCAAGGTAACCCGTACTGCGTTGCAAAATGCTGCTTCTGTTGCCGGTTTAATGATCACTACCGAAGCCATGGTGGCAGAACTGCCTAAAGATGAGGCTCCTGCTGCACCGGACATGGGTGGTATGGGTGGCATGGGCGGCATGATGTAAGTCATCGCGTTCTGACAAAAAAACCGCTGACCCGGTTACCGGGTGCAGCGGTTTTTTTTGTTCAAGTAACTAAGAATGGAATTGCACGACCGTTCGTCGGATAAATAGAATATTTAGCCATTTGGTTCAAATTTCGGTTAAACATTTAAAAATTAACAGTTTAATAAAGCTTTTGACGCCAGGTTTTCAGCGTTTTCTTAATTGGTAAATTGTTAATATACTATAAATATCAATTAGATATATTTTATGTTAAAAATAAAATGGCTTTGCTTACATACTTGACGCTTGTGACACGAGGTTGATAGACTCGTTCCACGCTGTAAGCATTTAGGAAGGTGGAATTCAGCAGGAATAGGCCTTCTGTAGTAAAAATGTAACTAATTCTAGGGCGGCGTCACAGTGACTGTAAGTGGGGCAAAGTAGGGGCTGGTGGCAATAAGATCTGGGGCATGGGTCTGCCACCCAACCAACGAAGTATCACGGACAAGATACTGTGGAAAATAATTAATCATCCCGAAAGTTTTCTCGTAAAACTTCATTCAATCTTTCATACAATAACCAAGGCGCGTTCCGCGCCTTTTTTTTTTCTACACCAAATTTTTTTCTACACCAAAGTTTTAACTTTGTTAGTATGCCAGGGTTGACTAGGGTAAGGAGCGGGTGTGCTTAAAGAATATAGTAACACGGTAGAATCAGTTCGATTTGTGTTCAAGCATTTCTCCCGGTTTGTCCATAACGATCGCTGGTTTTTACTGTTTACTCTGGTTGTCATACTTTTCCACACCGTTTCCAATACAGCTGTTATTTGGTTATTGGGAACTCCGGTTACATTGTTGCAGCAGGGCAAGTTGGAGCAACTTAACGTCACGTTGCTGTTATTGCTGGCAGTGTTGTTGTTCAATCAATTGGCACGCCTGGCGGTTCATTTAGCCTTCAATTGGTTGGGATTGCGTTACACCGGCCGAGTCAGAAATTATTTGTTTGGTTCGGTTCTCAATTTGTCTTTTCCGGTGATGTCGACCTTACCTAAGGGCGACTTGTTGGCCAGGCTTAGCAATGACATTGATCAAACCCAGGCGTTTTTGTTGGAAGTGCCTTTAGGTTTGGTTTCGTATTTTTTTACCTTGTTGTTTTATGTCGTCATGTTGTTGTGGATCGATCTGGATCTAACGCTAATTGCCTTATTATTTGCACCGCTGTTGTTTCTCCAGCAGCGTTATTTCGCA
The DNA here is from genome assembly GCA_029882975.1 of Gammaproteobacteria bacterium. Classification (NCBI taxonomy): domain Bacteria; kingdom Pseudomonadati; phylum Pseudomonadota; class Gammaproteobacteria; species Gammaproteobacteria bacterium. The sequence goes on along the minus strand of JAOUJW010000015.1, from coordinate 90,446 downwards.
CCCCGAAAGGGACAGGCGTCGTCTGTGTTTTTTCAAAGAAACGGAGAATTACTGGCATTTGAGGAACAGGCTTTGTCCAATTTGCGTGGGGTCAGTTCCTTTGTGGTGGAGGCTCAGGTAAGTGGTTTACATCGAAATGCCTATGAACATGCACGCAAATGGGCCATGCGTATGCGCAGTATCGATGGTTTCCATATTTTGGTTTTTAATTTGCTGCTATTTACTTGTGGTGCGGTGATTGTTTACCGCGGTATTCAAGATGTACAGCAGGGGACACTGGAAATAGGTACGCTGATCAGTTTTTTGTTATACCTGGGTTATTTGTCTTACCCGGTCAAAGGTTTTGCCGAAGCACCTATTTTGTGGCAGGGACAGATGGGTGCAGCTCGACGGGTCCACGAGGTTATGACTATGGAGCCAAATGTGAAGGAAAAGGCTGACAGCCTGCCCTTAACAGTCAGCCAAGGAGAAATCTGCTTTGATCAGTTGAGTTTTTCCTATGGACGCGAAACGGTATTTAAAAATCTATCTGCGACCGTTCACGCCGGTGAAACGGTGGCGCTGGTGGGGCCTAGCGGTTCGGGGAAAAGCACTCTGGCGGTTTTGTTGATGCGTTTTTTCGAGCCCAATTCCGGCTGCATTCGTATTGATGGTGTTGATATTGGCGCAGTGACGCTTAAGTCTCTTAGGGATAGTATCGCGGTAGTTTGGCAGGACCCTTTTTTCATCAACGATACGGTAGCGGCTAACTTGCGCCTGGCTAGAGCGGACGCCAGCGAAGCGCAAATGCGGCAGGCCTGTGAACAGAGCTCGGTGTGGGAGTTTGTTTCCAATTTACGGCAAGGTCTAAATACCGAGCTGGGAGTCCAGGATTTATCCGTGGGGCAAAGGCAACGTCTTTGTATCGCTCAGGCGTTTTTAAAAGATGCTCCTATTTTAATTATGGATGAGGCTTCGTCAGCTTTGGATAGCCAGTCTGAGCAAGTAATAGTGGAATCGCTGCAACGCCTGCGCGAAGGGCGGACTACTTTGATTATTGCTCATCGCTACAGCACGATACGCTTGGCGCATCGCATCATGTATTTAAACGGTGATGGCAGTATGTTTATAGGATCGCATGATGAGTTATTGCGTGAACATGAGGGATACCGCCACGCTCTGGCTTGGCAAGCCCGCGGAGGGGAGCATGGCGAGGATAGTGAATAAGGTGCTTTTTTCTATATCACCCGATCGTTACCCCCATCAATAGGAATTTGGGCGCCGGTGGTTTTGCTGAAACTGTCTCCAGCCAGCGTCGCAGCCAGTCTGGCCACATCAGTAGAACGAATTTCCGTTTTGAGCAGGTTTTTTGTCTTATATTGTTCCGGGGTTAGACCGTAGTGTTTGGCGCGGGTGCTGATGACCTCATCATTCCAGATGCCGGTATCAAAGACAGCGTCAGGGTGCAGTGTATTGACGCGAATGCCTTTATCGCCTAATTCCAGCGCGGCGATTCTTGCTAACTGGGTAAATCCCGCCTTGGCGGCAGAGTAGGCGGCGGCGCCGGGGCCCGGAGCTGGAACATTTTTTGAAGCAATCATGACAATCGCCGGATCCAGGCCCAATTCCAGAAAGGGGATGGCGTTTTTTAACAATAGCTGATGTCCGGTGAGATTTACGTCCATGCTACGTTGCCACACGGTTTGATCCATCTGGGCAATCGTCTGTCCATTGGGGAAAAAGCCGGCATTATTAATGAGAATGTCCAATCCGCCAAAGCGCTCTATGGTGGCACGTAGTGCATCTTTAATTTGCTGCTCGTCTGTTATATCACATTGTAATGTTAGAACCTGAGGTTGTGAGAATGCCGTATGAATCGACGGATTAAGATCCAAGGCTGCGATACAGGCGCCATGGTTTAGGAAGTGCTCCACGCAGGCTTTGCCAATGCCGCTTGCGGCGCCGCTGACTAACACGATTTTTCCTTGAAAATGAAGTGCGGCCCCGGACTTTTTCAGCTTGGCTTGTTCCAGTTCCCAGTATTCCACATCAAAAATGTCTGCTGCAGGCAGGGCCTGCCAGGCCTCAATTTGCTGAGCGGTTTCTATGGCGTCTATAGTATGAGAAACAATATCCTCAACAATACCTGCCTCTTTATCCGAGCTGCCGATGCTGAGCAAACCTCTGTTTTTCCATACAACCCAGCGTGGTGCGGGATCCAGCGGTGTTAATTGCGACTTATTGTGAATGCTGAAATAGTTGCTGTAATCGTCAATATACCGTTGTAAGCTTTGCTCCATGTCTGTGTCAGACGTTATCAGTGCGGTGCGTTTGGTGCGGATAACATGATCCGGTGTTAGCGGTCCCTGTGACGCCAGGTGGGAAACGTTTTCCAGGGAGCTGAAGGCACACGCTCGCTCGGATTGACAGTGCCGTACAATCATGGCTGTGTGGCTTAGCGTGGATATACTACGTCGCAATCGTGCCAGATTTACAAGTTGTACCGCCGGCACAGCAGTTGCCGCCAGCGTGGGTAGTGATACCTTACGGTTTGCAATGAATTCTTCGGCTGCCGTGACCAAGCTGATCATGCGTTCGTAGCTGGTCCTGGCATCGTCGCCAAAGCTGAAAATACCATGGTTCATGAGTACCATGCCCTCCAGTTTACTCCAATCCAGATCGCGGGTTTGTTCGTAGACCAACCGGGCCAGGGCAAAACCCGGCATGATATAGGGTATGATCAAGACCCGGTCACCGTAGACGCTTTGGATGTTTTCCAAACCGTGGGGGGTATTACTAATGGTAACAACAGCATCAGCGTGGGTGTGGTCGACGTATTGAAAAGGGATAATGGCGTGCAGAATGGCTTCAACGGATGGGGTTGGCGCAGTTGGGTCGGTCATGGCCGACTTTTGTTGGGTCACCATTTGTGCATCACTGAGTTGTTCCAATGTGGCTAGCTTTTGCAATGTGTGCAGTTTAACCGGTGCAAAACCGGCGGCTTCTATGCTCGCCAAATCCCAGCCGCTGCCTTTGATATAGAGTATTTCTTCGGGTTCGCCGAAAACGTTGGTAACTTGGGTTTTTACAGAGGTATTTCCACCGCCGTGCAACACTAAATGGGAGTATTGCCCTAAAAGGCGTGAAGAATACACTCTTAACAACAAGGGGTCGTCGTTGCACGCATCGGCTTCGCCGGAGTTCCACAAACTTTGCATAGAGCACCTTTATCCGTTTGTTCCATCAATATCTTTGCGCAAAGATATCGATTGCGTGAGTAAAGGTAAAGGAGTTTTAGCGGACTATTTGCAGTTTGCGGGTTTTGTTTTTGATACAGCTTAACTCGGAAGCCGTTAACAGTTTGCAGTCCAATAAGTGTTCCATGTCTTGCCATCCCAAGTCAATATTGTGTGTCGCGCTGTTATCTTGATCTTCCTTTGCATCAATGTCGCTGACATTATTGCGATAGGATATCTTAAATTCGCCACTGTCCTTTATATTGTACAGCACCGCTTTGGTGTTGAATTTTATCTGTGTCGTGCCTATGTTTCGGGTTTGTTGCTCGGAAAGGCATTCGATCATAGTGCCGGTGGTTTTGCATTCGGTGGTTTTTGAGGGCATATAAGCGATGGGATGTTGCTTCCGCATCCAGCCTCCCTGTATCAGAATTGTGAGAGTATCAAACTGCGGCGCTGTTGGTTGGGGTATAGCGTGTGTGGCTCGGGTTTTGACCGCTAGAGCTGCTTTTGATTTAAGTTCTTTTTCTTTTTTTACGATTTCCGCCATGTGTGCCAAAGAGTTGCTGACCCGCTCCACCCGGGTAATGGCAGGAGAGTAACCGCCATCGCGTGACTGTATGTACAAACGTAAGGCTTCTTCCAGATCCTGTGTGACACCTAGGCCATTTTCAAACATTTCCGCCAGGTAAAATTGGGCTCTTTCATATCCTTTAGCGGCTGACAGTTGTAGCCATTTAAATGCCTGCATTTGGTCTGCTGTAACACCAAGGCCTTTCAAATAAGCCAATCCCAGTTTAAAAGCGGCTTTTTTGTGACCTTTGGCAGCTGCCTTGCTATACCAAATAGCCGCTTGTTCCAGGTCTTTTGGTGTTCCCCGGCCACGCTCGAACATGTCGCCAAGACTGTATAACGCCTTGGGATTGTTGTCTTTTGCTAACTTCATGGTTTTTTTGAATTTTTCCTCCCAAACGTAATCGCCCGTGTAAGCTGGGGCGAGGGCTGGGAGCAGGATAAACACTAAACTGATAATTTTAACTGCATTCATGTGACTAACCAGGCTACAACAACAGTGCCATATCAAGGTTATCGAAAATTGTGACAGAAACTTAACAACTTATAGTGCTTGTAGTTGTATTTATCGATGTTGTAAACGATGGATTAAGCGTCGATGGGTTCAATTTTTCCGTTGAAAATCAGGTGTGAGGCCACGCAATGGTTGAGCCATTCATGCAAAAAAATGTTCACTTGCTGTTTTTCATCACTTTGGAACATTTTTTCATTGGGGTAGGTGTAGCGGCTGCGAAAACGTTGGTGTTGCTGAAAACTGAGAACCTCGGCGACTTGGGCGTCATGGTAGCTGCGTATAGTCATGGACAGGTCAGGTATCCAGTCGGATAGGAATTGGTGTTTAATTCTAATACTCAGCAAAGATGTGTATTTAGTACGTTCCAGTATGCCTATTTCTACACAATGATCCTGGTTTGAATTGATGCGCACATCTTGTTTGATACGGGCAATAAGAGGTATTACCAACAACAGTTTACTGTAGTTGGACTCATGCACACGAGTGAGATTTTTGCGCAAATTCTTTGGTTTCATTGTTAAAATACCGGACATGACAGTAAATTTACCATCAAACGCTGCGTTTTGCTTAACTGTTTTTAACCCAGTCCTGCATTCGGGCCCGCAAGCGGATGTGGGCCTGGCTAAGTAGTTGGCTGATCCGGGATTCGCTTACGCTTAAGACAGAGCCAATTTCACGCAGATTCAGCTCCGAGTCATAATATAAAGAAACAATCATTTTTTCCCGTTCCGGTAGCGATGCAATGGCTTCTGCCAGTTTTCCTTGCAATCGTTGCCGTTCCAAATCGTCCTGTAAGCCGGGGTTATGTTCTACTAAACTGTGTTTGATGGCTTCCTCATCAACGCCTAGATCCTCCCAGCTTACTACACGGTGATTGGATATGGTTTGTAGGGTTTTATAGTATTCGTCTTTGGATATATTCAGTAGTTCAATCACTTCGTCTACACGGGCATCGCGGCCTTCTCGATTTTCAATGGCACGCATGGCTTCAGTAATGTCTCTGACTTTGCGATGTACCGATTTGGGAGCCCAATCGTTACGTCGTAATTCATCCAACATAGCGCCGCGGATGCGTATGCCCGCATAAGTCTCAAAACTGGCACCTTGTCCCGCATCATATTTTCGCGAGGCTTCAATCAAACCGATCATCCCCGCCTGCAACAGGTCATCGATGACAACCGTGGCCGGTAGCCGTGCTTTAAGATGGTAGGCTATGCGCTTAACCAGGGATGCATAGCGGGTAACCAGTTCGTCGTGGGATCCTACTTTTAGATTATCGTACATGAAGCCCGGCCTACTCCGTCACAGCAGTTGAAACAATGGAATCAGTAGAGACCTTCGGCAAATAAAGGATAAATCTTTAGTAGCCTGATGTGCGGAATGTGGGAGAATCGAAAATTTTTTTCTTGGAACTGAAATAAATTACTTAAAACTCAATTGTTTAAAAGCTAGACTTCGCGGCGGCCCTGAAAAGCGTGCGATAGAGTATTAATGTCAACGTATTCCAACTCGCCACCAACTGGAACGCCATGGGCAATTCGGGTGGGCACAATGTTGAAACTGCGTACCAGTTCACTGATGTAGTGGGCAGTGGTTTCTCCCTCCACTGTGGGGTTTGTGGCCAAAATGACTTCACGTATTGGTTCATCTTGAAGTTTTTGTCGTAATTGGGGGATGCCGATTTGTTCCGGTCCTACTCCGTCTATGGGGGATAAATGGCCCATTAAGACAAAATACAGGCCTTTATAATCGGTAGCTTGTTCCAGTGCCCGTACATCGGCAGGCGATTCCACAATACATAACAGTTGATTGTCGCGTTTAGGGCTTTGACAAATGGTGCAGATATTGTGTTCGCTGAAAGTGCGACAACGGCTGCAATGGCCTATGTTTTCCATGGCCTTGATAAGGCTTTCCGCCAGGCCGATGGCGCCTTGTTTGTCGTGCTCCAGTAAATGGAACGCCATTCTCTGCGCGGATTTAGGACCTACGCCGGGTAGGCAGCGCAGGTCATTAATAAGTTTTTGTAATAAGGGACTGGAGTCCACCGTTGAGTCCGGGTGTGTAATACGTTAGAACGGCATTTTGAATCCGGGAGGTAAGTTAATACCACCGAGCATACTGGAAATGGCTTCCTGAGACTGTTTTTCTATCGTTCGAACCGCATCATTAACCGCTGCGGCAATCAGGTCTTCGAGCATTTCCTTGTCGTCCATAACACTGTCATCGATGTTGACCCGCTTGACGTCGTGTCTGCCGTTCATAACCACAGAGACCAGGCCGCCGCCGGCTGTGCCCGTCACCTCTTTGTTGGCAAGCTCTTCCTGCAGCTTTTGCTGTGCTTTCTGCATCTGCTGAGCTTGTTTCATGAGATTTCCAAGACCACCTTTCATGTGTGAATCCTCGTTGCTTGTTCGAAAGTTGCTGTTGCCGATTATACCGCAAATTTCCTCGAAGTGCGGTTTTTGAGCGATGCCTAGACCGGATTTATTGAATCGGTTTTCGCATCAAATACATCCATTAACGATTGAACCGTCGCATCGTTTTGGATTTCATTTTCCGCATGTTGCTGACGCTGAGCGGCTCTTTGCTCCTGAATCATCGCCGGTGTGTTGTGTTTATGAGGGCCAATGCTCATGTTTATCTGTATTCCCGGGCGCTGGTTTTGAACCGCATCTTGCAGGGTTTTCAACCTTGCACTACTGAACAAATGTTGATGAGAATCTGCCAGAATCAACTGAATGGTGTGATCGTCTTCCTCTACGAGTCCGCTGTGCATTGCCAGTTGTTGTATTAAACCATTGAGTGCCAAAGAGCTGACGAATTGTTCCCAGCGCATTTCTTTGCCTGACACCGGGTCCGTGTCGTTGTTTTCCCTGAGCGGTTTGATGCTGCCTGCATGGGCCTGCGATTTGGTGTTTACGGTGGGCGCAGCGCTTGAGACAGGCTCATCGGCTACCCGGTTTGGTGTTGCGGTCGGTTTCGGGCGTATGGATTGGCGTACCGATTCTGTTCGGTTGACGTTCTTGCCGGTAGTATTTTCAATGCGACCGGCGGTAGTGCTGTTATAAGTTTGCCGACTGTTGTCGTAGGGTTTAAAAGCCAACATTCGTAGCATAATCATATCAAATGCGCCTTTACTATCGGGGGCAATGGGCAGGTCGCGACGCCCGTTTAACGCGATTTGATAGTAGAGTTGAACATCTTCTTTGGATAGGCTTTGAGCCAGTCCTAGTATGGCTTGCGGTTCGATACTGTCCACATCTACTTCCGGTGCCAATTGTTTAATCGCAATGTGCTCTAATGCGGTTAATAAATCTGCCAGTAAAGAGGAATAATTAGGCGAGGCCTGAGCAATTTCCGCCGTTTTTCGCATCAGCTCGTTACCGTTGCCACTGTGTAATAATTGCAGCAATTCCATAACATGGTGGTTATCTATGCTGCCCAACATAGACTGGACTTCATCGCTGTGTACCTTGCCGCCGCCAAAGGCGATGGCTTGATCCAGTAAGCTTAAGGCGTCGCGCATACTGCCATCGGCAGCACGTGCGATTTGGGAGAGGCCGTCGCTGTCGCATGGGATATTTTCCTGCTGTAACAGGCTTTGCAGATAATTCTTTATATCCGTCGCGGGAAGTCGTTTTAGGTTGAACTGCAGGCAACGGGAAAGGATTGTAACCGGTAATTTTTGCGGGTCTGTGGTAGCCAGCAGGAATTTAACATGGGGAGGCGGTTCCTCCAGGGTTTTTAACAAGGCATTGAAGCTGTGGGTGGACAGCATGTGGACTTCGTCAATGAGGTAGACTTTATAGCGACCGCGTGTGGGTGCGTATTGTACGTTCTCCAGCAGTTCTCTGGTGTCCTCGACTTTGGTACGTGAGGCTGCGTCCACTTCTATTAAATCAACAAAACGGCCCTCGCTGATTTCCGTACAGGTGCTGCACTGGCCGCAGGGCTGGGAACTGACACCGGACTCACAATTTAGGGATTTGGCAAAAATTCTGGCGATGGTGGTTTTGCCCACACCGCGAGTGCCGGTAAATAAAAAGGCGTGGTGGATGCGGTTGTTATCTAAGGCATTGATTAATGCCCGTTGTACATGTTCCTGGCCCACCAGCTCTTTAAAGCTGCCAGGGCGCCATTTTCTTGCTAGAACCTGATAACTCATTGCCCATCCCATGATAAATGCCAGCGTTCAATCATAGCCGCTTTTGTCCTGGGATTCACCCCGGGGCAGGGAAGAAATTGGATGGTTTAAAAATTGGGCGGCGACTCGCTCCAGCCACACCCCGGCACACAAGTCCACTGCTGCCGCTGCTCCCTTCCGGGCCTGACGGGGTTCACAGCTTATCGTTGCGAAGGGACCGGAGCAAGTCACCATAAACTGTCTTGTCACCATTTCATCACAAGAGGCAAGCATGGCTTGGCCGATTGCTTGCGGGGGGCTAAGGATAGCCTAAAGTTTAGGGAATGTCATGTGAGGGCTACGCCACCGGCCAAACTGCTGCGACAGTTTGTTGGGCCGGAGTATTCGAACCAAGCTCTTTGCGCCAAACATCCATAAAAAAAGGCCCATCAGGGGCCTTTTTTTATGGATGTTTGGCGGAGAGAGAGGGATTCGAACCCTCGATACGCTATTAACGTATACACACTTTCCAGGCGTGCTCCTTCAACCGCTCGGACATCTCTCCATTTGAGAACGCGCAAGATTAAACTAGATTGGCCCTAGGTGCAACTCTAAGGCGGGGTGGTTGGGGCCAAGTTGGAGACGCAAAAAGGATTGGGTGATGGTCTGAGGGTGTCTCTGTAAGTGTTTGTTAAATAAGATTAATCATTATGTTAAATGTTTGTGTATCGGCTTCAAACGCAGGTTCGGGGGCCGATAGTTGACTTACATTACGTAAACCAAACACCGAGAACAGGCAGGGACCGATGAAATTAATTTTTGGTTGTATTGTCGTGGTGGCTTGTGTGATGGGCGGATTTGTCCTCTCGCACGGCGAACCCATGGCTTTATGGCAGCCCTATGAGATCTTGATCATCTGTGGCGCTGCATTTGGAGCGTTTATCATCGCCAATCCCGGGAAAGTTATTAAGACGGTTTTTGGTTCCATCCCGTCGCTATTGAAGGGATCGAAGTACAACAAAAAGGCCTATTTGGATTTATTGGGCTTGATGTTTGACATTTTTTCCAAATCGCGCAAAGACGGTTTGATGGCTCTGGAAGCGGATATAGAGGAGCCCAAACAGAGTCCTATTTTTAAGAAATACCCGCAGATTGCCGCGGACCATCATGTAATGGATTTTATTACCGATTATCTGCGCCTCATGGTGGGGGGGAATATGAACCCCTTTGAATTGGAAAACCTCATGGATATCGAGCTGGAGACCCACCATCATGAGGCTGCACTGGCGCATTCGGCCTTAACTAAAGTCTCGGACGGGTTACCGGGCTTTGGGATTGTTGCCGCGGTATTGGGGATTGTAATCACCATGGCGGCTATCGGTGGTCCACCGGAGATACTGGGGCATCATGTGGCGGCGGCATTGGTGGGAACGTTTCTGGGGATCTTATTCGCTTACGGTTTTGTGGGGCCAATGGCAAATTCGCTGGAACATATAGCAGATGAAGAGGCCAAGTTTTTTGAGTGCATCAAAGTGTGTCTAATGGCCACTTTGAATGGTTATGCGCCACAAATTGCGGTTGAGTTTGGGCGCAAATCGCTGTATTCCTCCGAGCGGCCCAGTTTTATCGAGTTGGAAAACCACATTAAGAAAAAATAAGCCTACGGATAGGGGCTGGTACAGATGTTATTAGAGAAGCTTAGAGAAGCAATGTAAAGGACTGGGGTAGTGGATTCAGCTCAACCGATTATCATCAAGAAAATCATAAAGGGTGGCCACGGTCATCATGGCGGCGCCTGGAAAGTGGCATTTGCCGACTTTGTAACGGCGATGATGGCGTTTTTTCTGCTCATGTGGTTAATGGGCTCCACTACACCGGAACAAAGAGCGGCTATTTCTGATTATTTCGAAAATCCCAGCGCGGTACGAGGCCCGGGTGGCGCCAGTAACAGCATGATCCAGTTGGGAAAGACCGACAATAATATGAAGCAAGCGGACTCCGAACAGCAGGAGCGACGCGAAGAAAAAGTTGTGGAAAAACTGGTGGAACGGGATCAACAAATGGATAAACGTCGCCTGGAGGTTCTGAAAATGGATTTGGAAGCTGCGATCCAAGCCAGTCAGGCACTTAAACCTTTCAAGGATCAGCTATTGTTGGATATTACACCCGAAGGTCTGCGGATCCAGATTGTAGACAAGGAAAACCGTACCATGTTTGACATGGGCAGTTCCCATCTCAAAGACTATACCGAGGTCATACTGAAAGAAATAGCCAAGATTATTAATAAAGTACCCAATAAGATCAGTTTGACCGGCCATACAGATGCCACGCCTTATAGCAGCATGATGGGATTTACCAACTGGGAGTTGTCCACTGAACGGGCAAATGCCTCCCGTCGAGCTCTGGTGCGCGGTGGTTTGGCTAAACAAAAAATCGCCAAGGTGGTCGGTTTGGCGGACACGGTGCTATTCGATAAGGAAAACCCTCGTAATCCGGTTAATCGGCGCATTAGTATCATTGTTATGAATAAAGAGGCCGAAATGGCCATGCAGGGAAATAATGTGAACTGGGATGAGAGTCGTTCGGAGAAGGAAATATTACAGAGTGTAAACCCAAACCCTGACCTCCAAAACCCGGGTGGGCAAAGCCAAGGTGGGCAAAACCAAGGTGGGCAAAACCAGAGCGGACAAAACCAGAGCGGACAAAACCAGAGTCAGAAGCCCCAAGGTACAGCGCCCATTTTGTTACCCGAGAAACCGGCGTTGCCTGCGCCTCGCATGTTGGGTCAGTAGCGCCATCCCCCAAAAACGTGAAGCTGTTTTTAGGGGGCAATATCCGGGGGTTATCGTTTTAGGCTTGGCAGCCAATATCGACCGGCATTTATAGACTTAATAATATTGTGGAATTTGGCTGGGGGATTGTTAATAAAATGTGAACCCGGTACTCCAGTGGCTTGTTTGGCATTGAAAATAAAAGTTTTTGCAGGCTTCGGAAACAGTTACAATAAGGGGATGTCAGGAAACAGTTTTGGAAAAATTTTTACAGTCACCGGGTTTGGTGAAAGTCATGGCCCTGCTATTGGTTGTATAGTGGATGGTTGCCCTCCGGGGCTGGAATTATCCGAGACCGATTTGCAGCCTGATTTGGACCGACGCAAACCCGGGCAATCCCGTCATACGACCCAGAGGAAAGAAGCCGATGAGGTGAAAATTCTCTCCGGTGTGTTTGAAAATAAGACAACGGGAACACCCATCGCCTTGATCATTCACAATACGGATCAAAAGTCTAAAGACTATTCCAATATTATGAATAGTTTTCGACCGGGGCATGCGGATTATACCTACCAGCAAAAATACGGTTTTCGAGACTACCGTGGTGGTGGGCGCAGTTCCGCCCGCGAGACTGCCATGCGGGTAGCCGCCGGGGCGATTGCAAAAAAGTACCTTTTAAACCGCTACGGAATTCGTATTCGAGGTTATCTCAGCGAATTGGGCCCCATTAAAATTCAGCGATGTGATTGGGATCAAATCGAAACCAATGCTTTTTTCTGTCCCGATGCCGATAAAGTAGCAGAAATGGAGCAATACATGGATCAGCTGAGGAAAGATGGCGATTCCATCGGCGCCCGTATCAATGTTGTGGCCACCGGTATGATTCCCGGACTTGGGGAACCCATTTTCGACCGTTTGGATGCGGATATTGCTCACGCCATGATGAGCATCAATGCCGTTAAAGGTGTGGAGATTGGGGCAGGTTTTGCCAGTATTGCTCAACGGGGCACACAGCACCGTGATGAAATTACACCAGAGGGTTTTATGAGTAATCATGCAGGAGGAATATTGGGGGGAATCTCCACAGGGCAGGATCTATTGGTCAGCATTGCCATGAAGCCCACCTCCAGTTTAAGAATTCCCTGCCGCAGTGTGGATCGAAACGGTGAGCCTGTTGAGGTGGTGACGAAAGGGCGTCACGATCCCTGTGTGGGAATTCGTGCCACACCCATCGCCGAGGCAATGCTTGCTATCACTTTGATGGACCATGCCTTGCGCCACCGGGCCCAAAATCCGGATGTTAAATCGGAAACCCCCATCGTACCGGCTGGCAATTAAAATCCGTTTTGATCATGCAGAGTGTGAATGTACAGAAAATCGTTGCGCTTTTTAGGAAAGATCCCTTTGGCGTACCTTGGTTTTTTCTGAGCTTTTCACTGTTTTTGCTGGTTAAATGGCAACTGCTTCAGCCAATGGACCACACGGACAATTGCTTGAACTGTGTGTTGGCCATTTTATTGTTTTTGTCTGTCCTGGTTAGCGTTTTACTCAGTTTGTTTTGGGTCTTGTGGGAAGCGAGGCGGCGACCCAAAGGGGTAGCATTTTTATTTCTGTTTACCATTGCTATTTTATTTGCCACTTTTTTGTTTGATATCCTGTCGCAGCAGGTATTCAGTCAATTGTATTATGGTGGGATATTACCCTGGCAAGAAGCTGAGATCAGTTTTTTGATGGATGATTTTCTTAAGCATTCGGCGGGTTTGTTTTTAGCGGTGCTAATGCTGTACAGCATGGCCCGAATCGCATTTTGTAGCAGTTTCGTTAATCGTAAGTATGTATTAACCATGAACATGGCTTTTTTTCTAACGGCTGCATTGTTGTTAGTAATGGGCATGTTGTTTTATTAAAACCGGATCAGCAAAAACACAACCTTTCCTATGCCCTATTGGCGATTGTCCGGATTTTATCTGTTCTATTTTGCATCTTTAGGTGCTTTGTTGCCCTATTGGGGGCTGTATCTCAAGTCGGTTGGTTTCACAGCACAGGACATAGGTTTGTTCATGGCTGTTGTGATGGGGACTAAAATCATTTCTCCCAATGTATGGGGATGGATTGCTGATCATACCGGCAAGCGCATGCGTTTTGTACGTTGGGGGTGCGCCTTAGGTGCGGTGTGTTTTGCAGGGGTATTTGCCGGTAGTCACTATTGGTGGTTGTTGCTGGTTATGGTGAGTTTCAGTTTTTTTTGGAACGCCACTTTACCTCAGTTTGAAGCCACCACATTTACCTTTTTGGGTAACCATACCCACCGTTATAGCAGCATTCGCCTTTGGGGTTCCATAGGATTTATTATTACAGCAGCCGGCTTAGGGCACGTGTTACATCAGCTGGGGATTAACACGTTACCGCTGGTGTTGCTGATATTGTTTGTTGGTATTTGGGGCATGAGCCTTTTGGTTCCGGAGCAAGCGGCAGGGCATAAGTCGATACAGAATCGATCCTTAACCAGTGTGATGAAACAGCCGCGAGTGTTGGCCTTACTGGCAGTATGTTTGCTAATGCAAATGAGCCATGGACCTTACTATACTTTCTATACCATCTATCTGGAGGAGTCCGGTTACAGTCCTTCGTTAATCGGATGGTTATGGGCTCTGGGGGTCATTGCTGAGGTGGTGGCATTTTTATTAATGCATCGCTTGGTCCCTCGCTTGGGAGTGAAGCTATTACTTTGGATCAGCCTGGTCCTGGCAGCATTGCGCTGGTTGCTCATCGGCAATTTTGTCGACAGTTTGGCTGTGTTGGTGGTTGCGCAGATTCTCCATGCCGCCAGTTTTGGAATATATCACGCCAGTGCTATTCAATTGATTCATCAATATTTTTCGGGCCATCACCAGGGTAAAGGGCAGGCGCTCTACAGCAGTTTGAGTTTCGGGTTGGGGGGCGCTATCGGTAGTTTCTACAGTGGATTAATCTGGGAAAGTATGGGGGCTCCCACAGTGTTTGCCATCGCCAGTATCAGCGTCATACTGGGAGCGGTGGTTAGCTGGATCTGGCTGCGACCGGACATGACTCACGTAAAGGAGGAGGTGGCAAGTTGAACCCACAGCTTCGGTCCCAATGGTTTTGGTCTTGGGCAGGTTTGTACTTGTCGGTGCTGATTTGGTCAGCGGTGCAACCGACTGACTATTTCATTTGGTTTTTAGAGGTCATACCTGCCTTACTAGCGGCTCTAATTTTGTTGCTGACACTAAGTCGGTTTCCCCTGACGCCACTGGTGTACGCATTGATTTTAGTGCATTGCATCATATTGATGGTTGGAGGCCATTACACCTACGCGGAAGTTCCTTTATTTGACTGGATTGGTGACAGTTTGGGGTGGGAGAGAAATCACTACGACAAATTAGGACATTTTGCTCAGGGGTTTATTCCTGCCATGGTCGCGAGGGAAATCTTGCTGCGTCGTTCACCATTAGTGCCGGGTAAATGGCTGTTTTTTATCGTGGTGTGTATATGTCTGGCGATCAGTGCATTTTACGAGTTGATTGAGTGGTGGGTTGCGGTGGCAAGCGGTAGTGCTGCCGATGCTTTTCTTGGAACACAGGGTTATGAATGGGATACTCAGTCTGATATGGCCTTGGCTCTTTTGGGGGCTATTGTTGCTCAGATAGGCTTGACTACCGTTCAAGATAGACAGTTACCGCGACTATAGGCCTGCGGCTGCCTGATTGTTGCTTGGCTGTGTTTCACTCGACCTGGCTACGGAAGCACGCAAGTCTTCAGCCGTGTCAGGATGGTCTATAAAAGGATTCCTGTTGCCTTGGAGTTTTTCAATCAGTTCATTACGCCGGATTTCATCTTTGCTGGGCGGGTCGTTTTTATGCCAGTCCATAAATAAATTGAACTGAGTACTTTTTAGCGGCAAGCCATAGTTTTTGTGCATATAAAACAGAGAACGAGCTATGTTTCCACGGGCAATAGGGCGAGGTTCCACCACATGTTGTTGGCCATCATGCTCAAAATCACATTCAAAGTATTCTCTAAATTCGCCTGCCACTATGCCATAATCGTCATCTTTACGGGCCAATACAATCATAGGCAGTGCCGGATAGAGGTTATGTAAGTCGTTTTCAATTTCACGAAATGTTTGTTTGCTTCTACATTCTTCAAGGCTGCTGCAGGAAAAAAAACGTTTTATCCAATACGCTGAGTACACCGGCTCCGCCACAATGTTGGATTGAGCGGTAAAGTGCTCACCGCAATAGAGTGTCCAGCCACCTTCCGGATAGAGCTGCCAGAAAGGATGATTGTGTGGAGCCGGCTCTACCTCAACTTCTTCCGCCTCTACTGCAATGGCATACAAGAAGACAAAGGCGGATAACAAGGGTAATGTTCTCGGAATATTGAAATTCATGACACATTTATATCCAGTGGCACACATTATGTAATTTGCAGTCATGGTTACCAAGAAAACCAACGACTTTGTCGCGAAAATGCTCGATGTTGACGATCATACTACACCAGATGGAGCCATGAGTTCCACTATTACATAGGTAGAATATTAGTGATTACTTATGTATTTCGGCGGTTTTGGTGTTGGTTCTCAACTTGAGAATTTCTGTTGTCTAAACCATTAAAGCGGAAAGATGCATGGACGATACTTTTCATTGACGTTCCATTATTGACGTTCCATTGAATTGAATCAATGTAATCCGCATTGGTTTTGAACAGTAAAACTTTGACACCAATCTAATGAGGGCAATTAAAGTGGTGAAACGAGAATACGGTCCTGCCATTGGAACCCATTTGGGAAAACCAATTTACGAAAGCATAACCCAGTATGACAAGAAATATGTATTTGATCGCATAGCTCAATGTGATCGAGATGGTTGTCCTCTGGATCAGCTGGATAAGGATGAGCTTTTATTTGTGCCCGGTTTGATTTACCGGCCTGTCGCTTAAACAGACTCTTAAATTTGAATGTGATAGTTTGGGGCCGAATGGCCCCGGTTAACCGGCGGCAACGCAATTCCGACCTTCGTTTTTGGCCGTGTAAAGGGCGTTGTCAGCATCTTTTATCAGACTGAGTACGGAGTCCCTTTGAGGGGAATACTCAACGACACCAAAACTGCAACTGACAGCTATGGCTTCTCCATTGCCGTGAGCTGCATTACCGCGAGCGTTGGTGCAAACTTGGTGTTTGATTTCTTCTGCCAGCTGCAATGAAGTTTGCAAATTCGCCGAGCGGGCTAGAATGATGAACTCGTCACCACCATAGCGTGCCAGGACGTCGTGGCGGCGGATAGTTTTTTTAACGCAATGGGCCACCTCCACCAGTATATGGTCTCCAGCCAAATGGCCGAATCGGTCATTGATTTCCTTAAAATTGTCGATGTCAAAATAAATCAAGGAAAAGGTATTCCCCGATTTCTTGGCCTGTTCCAGCTCCTGTTTCAAGCATTTATCAAATTGCATGCGATTGGCGGTACGTGTGAGCAAATCTGTACTGGCCAGGCGCAGCAGTTTGTTGTTTAAGATATTGACTCTAGCGATCAGATAACCGAAGAAAATACCGGCGATTAAAGGGGCGACAAACAAATCACTGCTTAGGGGTTGTTTTAAAATCCATTCGGTATGCACTACGTTCAAGGCGCAGGTGACAAAGCAAGCTTGAACGATATGCTTGGCGATCACCCCAGCGTCACAACTATATCGTATGGCGCGCAGATTTTCGGTGTGCATGATTTTGGATCTTGCAACCGTGAATCCGAACAACAAGCCTGCAACGGTGGGGACAACAAAGAGGCTGGCATAAAGATCAATATTGAGAACGTATTTCGTGTGTACAATATTTAAGCCGGCGGTTACGGCGCAAGCCACCAGCATATATAGACTGTATAACCATAGGTTTTTAGCGGTATATGGATTGGTTTTAATCAATTTTATGCAGGTCCGTGGCATTGTATGAAAATTAATGGAGACGACGAGAACTGTCGACAGATACGATAATAATAAACCATTAATCACGAAATGGTAGTAATAACTCTTAACGATATCACTCTTTCGCCAAAAACTGCTGAAATCTTATACATTTTTGCCCTCCGGAATGTGTTCTACGTTATATATATCGGTTCCTTAATTATCTGTTATCCGTTAGATTGTGGTAATTCACCGCTTCCCTTAAAATATACACGTTTTGTAGATTGCTCTCATATTCAAGATTTTTTGGTGTAAGGGTGTTCTTACGTAGGTGCGGTATTGATGCGTAAAGAATGCCTGGGTTTTACCGGGGATTCTATTAGGGGTTTTCTGAGCAGGTGTAGGGGGGTGTGTAGGACATTGCAGCGTTTGAGTTATGGATTTTGGGATATAAAAATTGGGGACTACTAATGACAATAATAAATAAAATGCTTGTGTTTACCGGGATGTTGTTATTTTTATCAGGCTCGGTGCAGGCTTCCGAAAGTGAACTACGGCAACTGATCGAGGGATTGCAGCAAGAAAATGAACAATTGCGTCGCTCGCAACAGGAGCAGGAAGAAAAACTAAACAAACTGCTGGATGACAATACCGTGGCTCAGGAGATGGGCATGGACCTGGAAAAACAACTGCAATCCCGGGTGAAATTGTCCGGGTATGCGGATGTGGAGTATCGCCAATCTTCGCTGGAAGGCAGCAACGATGGCTTTCGACTACACCATTTTTCCTTGTTTGTTTCTAAAAACATCAGTGAACGTTGGCGCTTGTTTTCCGAAGTGGAATACGAGGATGGCCCTTTTATTGATTTCGGCGGAGGATCCAACTGCAGTAATTGCAGTGGGCAGCTTTTCCTCGAAGCCATGAATATCGATTACTTATACACAACGGCAATGAACCTGAAGGCCGGGAGGTTTTATACCCCCGCAGGAATTTGGCTTACAGATTACTATCCGCCATACGTGGCTACTCAGGAGCGGCCGGCTCACATACGACAAATATTTCCTCAATACATAGATGGTGCTATGGTATTTGGTAATCCAGCCATCGGTAACGCCTTTTTAAATTACAATTTATATGTTGGTAACGGCGAGTCGGCCGCTGGAGCCGGCGATAACAATAGCTCAAAGTCCGTGGGCATGCGTGCAGCATTGGTGTTCGATCGTTGGGAACTGGGAGGGAGTTACTACCGCGATACGATTAATGACGGAATGGATGGCGTGGCTAAATCGGTGGTGGGTGCGCATGCTAAAGCGCAGGGTGCGGGTTTTACCTTTCAAACAGAGTATGCTTATGGTACCTACAAGCGCCCCAATGGTGATGAATATGACAAGGATGGTTATTATGGTCAGCTGCTTTACAATAAAAATCAGTATGTTATAGGGTATCGCTTCGACCGGTTTGTGGACTATAAAATATTACCGCCGCGGCAGCGGGAGAAATATTTGATTCACAGTGCCATATTCAACTATCGTGTCAGTAATGAACTGGTGTTGAAATTAGAGCACCATGTGGTTGATTCAAGTGTTTCGGCTAATTACAATTCCACCATATTGTCTATAGCTGTGCATTTGGGTGAGTAGGTGCTGATGTGGTCCCTGTAGGCCCTTGTCGTGTTCCTGAATTTTAATGGAAAACTGTCGTTAAACCCCGGAAAATAGATTATGCGATTTGTCTGGATATTTTCATTTCTAGGGATTTCTATCGTTGTCAGTAGCCTGGTACTTTTGAAGCGGGATCCTTTGCCGCCGGTCATTGTGCCGGAAAAAGTCTCCGAGATGGAACAGGCACTTATATCGGAGATATTTGAACAGGAAGACATCGCTCCCGTAGTAATAAATGAACCGCGGTCACAGGCGGACTCAGAAGAGGTGACGGGGAGCACATCTCCCGGAGATATGGATCTGTCGCAATCCGAAGAACTGGCACAAGGCAAACAAGTGGTTCTGTTGGCTGTTCCTCCGGAGGGCAAGTCGTTTGATGCGGATGTGGCCTCGGATGCGGAAGTCTCTTTAAATGAGGTGGCTATTGGTATGACAGCCGGCGAAGATTCCGGCATCGGGGCTGCCACGGTTGCAAATCCTGCCGAAGCCGGCTTTGCTGAGGATTTGGCAAATGAGGAAACTCTGGAAGATCTTCAGGCTTTTGAGCATTTTTCCAGCGGCGCATTGGGGGGCTCTTTTGCTGACTCGGAGGTGCCGCTTGCGTCTGTCACAGCAAAACCTGCTGCAAAACGAAAAAAACACATCACTGCCACAGTGGTAAGTCCCAATTCTTCCAAACCTGAAAAGCAAGTCGCGGTACAAAAACTTTCCCAAACCAAACCGGTTTTGTCAGAACGACCGCAGCAAGGGAAACCGCCTGCGGCACAAAAAACCGACCGGCAAAACAAACCCACAACAACAAAACCGCGTAATAAAACCATTGCGTTAAAATCCGATAAAAACGCTAGAACGCTCCCTCAGGCTCATTTGGCTCAAGTTAAATCCACACCAAAGGCGCAAGACAGTTCAAACCCGGAATCCCAATCAGACCCGGAATCCCAAGTGATAGCCGGCTTAAAGCAAAGTATTTTAGACGCCGGTCGGATAGCTCAACCGCAAACGAGCAAAGTCAATTCTGAGGAGGAGGCCATTGTGGTGATTGTTCATAAAAACAATCATGAAACTTTGAGCAAAAGTGACATTCGCAATATTTATACCGACAAGGTGAGCCGCTGGAGTAATGGGAAAAAAGTGACTATCTTTGATTTACCGATGCACTCACCAGGACGGGAGGTATTTTCCAATACGGTGTTAAATATGACCTCTTTGGAAGCGGCGACAGCTGCATCCAATCGGAAAATAACTAACCAAATGCGCAATATCCATAAAACCAAGAAAGACCGTCTGGTGGCTTCTTTCGTGTCACGCAATGAGAGCGCGATTGGCTATGTGTCTCTCAAATCTGTGCAAGGCAACAGTAAGGTACGCATTGTCTATACTATTGCTGAGTAGTGATGTAGTTGTTCTTTAATTACAGTGATTTACGCTTTTTATCAAACTGTCACGTTGTTGTTTTAAACTGGGTGTCTTTAAGAGTAAACTGTTAAGTTATGTCCCAGTATATATTGGTAATTGAAGACGAAATCGCAATCAGTGATATGATTGGTTACACGGTGGAAAAGGCCGGGTTTCAGTGGAATGCCGTTGCCGATGCAGGTAAGGCCATGGAGGTCATTCGTCAAACCTCACCGGATCTGATCTTATTGGATTGGATGCTTCCGGGTATGAGTGGTATTGATTTTGCCAGACGGTTACGCAAAGATGCCATCCATAATCAACTTCCTATCATTATGCTGACCGCAAAAAATAGCGAAGAGGACACCTTAAAAGGCTTTGATGTAGGAGTGGACGATTATGTCAGCAAGCCGTTTTCTCCTAAGCAACTGGTCGCCAGAATAAATGCGGTTTTACGTCGTTCCACACCAAAACAAGCTCTGGGAGAGATTTTGGAAGTTGATGATTTGAAACTGGATATGGCAGGCCACAGAGTAACAATTTGCGATGCAGCTATAGACATGGGTCCCACTGAATTTAAGTTGTTGCGTTTTCTCATGCAGCACCCGGAACGGGTCCACAGCCGTGGGCAATTGCTTGACCATGTGTGGGGGAGCAATGTGTATATAGAAGACCGAACAGTGGACGTACATATTCGTCGCCTGCGAAAAGCTCTATGTATTGGCGGTTATGACCAGAAGATTCAAACGGTTCGTGGCGCCGGTTATCGTTTTTCCATAAGGGAGTAATTTTGGCTAACCCCTGGTTACGAGAATTCTGGCGATTGCTAATGCTGAGTTTATTGGCGCTCGTCATTGGCTCAGTAGTTGGGCGCGTGTCCACTGTAATGGGTATCTGGTTGGGTGTTTATTTTGGTTGGCATCTAAGGAATTTGTATAAGTTGGAGCGTTGGTTCCGCAAGGGGCAGCGCCAGGATCCTCCTGATGGAATGGGTATATGGGGTGATGTGTTCTACCACATATACCGCTTAAAACAGCGTAACCGGGAAAGTAAGCGTAAGTTGGCTAATATGCTGAATCGGTTTCAAAAGTCCACTTCTGCCATGCCTGATGCTACCGTCGTCTTGAACGAATACGGTGAAATTGAGTGGTTCAATAAAGCCGCTAAATTGTACTTGGGTTTAAAAAAGAAAAAAGATGTGGGGCAGCGTATTGACAATCTCATTCGTAATCCTGCTTTTGTTAAGCTGTTGGTTAGCAGTGAAGAATCGGAAGATCCGGTGGTAATTTCGTCTCCTGTGGACGAACAGCGAATTCTCTCGATACGCATGGTTCCTTATGCGAAAAATCAAATGCTCATGGTGGTACGGGACATTACTCGGTTACATCATCTGGAGCAGGTGCGTCGTGATTTCGTTGCTAATATTTCTCACGAATTGAAAACCCCCTTAACGGTCATGTTTGGTTATCTGGAAAATTTTCTGGATGATGATAAAGACCAGCAGTGGTCTCCGGCATCGAAAAAAGCATTACAACAAATGGTACAGCAAACCGCTCGCATGAGTCAGATAGTGGAAGATTTGTTGATGTTGTCCAAGTTGGAATCGGATGATGTTCTGCGACCGGAGCCGGTTCCAGTTGCGCTGTTGTTAAATTCCATCAAACAGGATGCACAGCTGCTTGCTAAGGATGAGCGCACTATAACGCTGGAGAACGAACCCTTTTTGCAAATCATGGGGAGCGAAAAAGAGTTGCACAGTGCTTTTTCCAATATCGTGTCCAATGCAGTGAAATATACCGGAAAAGGAGGGTGTATTGAAATTCGCTGGTATTCCGAGGATGGAATGGCTTTTTTTGAAGTTAAGGATGATGGTATGGGAATCCCGGCGGCACATATCTCCCGTCTGACTGAACGTTTTTACCGGGTGGATCCTGGACGCTCTCGTGAGCAGGGAGGGACCGGGCTGGGGCTGGCAATCGTTAAACATGTGTTGCAACGCCATGAAGCCCAGTTATCCATCAATAGCGTGCCCGGTAAGGGCAGTGTGTTCCAAATTCGGTTTCCAGCCAAACGAGTGTTGATTAAGGAGTACGACCTGAAAAAACGGGTTTCGTGAGTGCTCTTCGTGTTCCCCGGAGTTGTTTGCGCTGTCAAAGCCGGCACTCTGTGTCGGCGCTACTTCAGCGTACTGTAATATAAATGTCATAAAAGTTTCATCTGCATGTCATTTGGAGTTTGAATAATAGGACACTCAAAGTTAATGGAGAAAATAGATAATGAAATTTAAACAGGTGTTTACCACCGTAACGGCCTTGAGTTTGATTTATTTGGTTCCGGCGCAGGCTCAGGATGTGGACCCTAAATTGCCCCAGTATAAAAAATCCAGTGGCGTTTCCGGCAATTTGTCCAGTGTGGGCTCGGATACTTTAGCCAATCTTATGACCCTGTGGGCAGAAGAATTCAAACGTTTATATCCCAATGTAAATGTACAAATACAGGCGGCCGGATCTTCCACCGCACCTCCGGCGTTGACCGAAGCTACAGCCAACCTGGGGCCCATGAGCCGCAAAATGAAGGACAAGGAGACGGCGGCATTTGAAAAGCGTTATGGTTATAAACCCCTGGCAATACCGGTTGCAATCGACGCGTTAGCGGTGTATGTGCATAAAGACAACCCCATCTCCGGATTGACTATCGCTCAAGTCGATGCGGTTTTCTCTTCTACACGCAAATGTCGGCACGATAAAGACATACAATCCTGGGGAGACCTGGGTTTGAGTGGTGGTTGGAAAAATCGTGGAATTCAGCTTTACGGAAGAAATTCAGTATCCGGAACCTACGGATTTTTTAAGAAAAAAGCCCTTTGCAAAGGTGATTTTAAGAATAATGTCAATGAGCAACCTGGATCTGCATCTGTTGTGCAATCCATTACTTCCTCAATCAATGGGATAGGGTATTCCGGTATAGGCTATAAGACATCAGGGGTTAAAGCCGTTCCAATTGCAAAGAAAAACGGTGCAAAGTACTTTGACGCAACTAAGAAAAACGCAGCCAGCGGTAAATACCCTTTGTCGCGGTTTTTGTTTGTCTATGTCAATAAACACCCCAATAAGCCTTTGCCGCCATTGGAAAAAGAGTTTATTAAGATGGTGTTGTCTCAAACCGGGCAACAAGTCGTGATCAAGGATGGTTATGTCCCCTTATCCAGCAAAGTGGTTAGTAAGGTTCTGTCAAACCTGTAGTGTTTGCTGTGAATTCAGGATTGAAGCGCCGTCCTTGCCGACGGCGTTTGGGTTTTGGGGGCTGTCATATTACTGTAACAATTGTCCGTTATGATCCTCTGTTATGAATAGTGATTCCCCTACGAGTCATTCCAGCAGCCTGCAATTGGGTCGAGCTGAGAAGCTAAGACGCTGGCGCTATATCAAAGATATTATCGCCCGCTACAGTGTCGGTATCGGTGGTATAAGCGTCATCATCGCTATTGTTCTGATTTTTTTCTATTTGCTCTATGTTGTTTTCCCTTTGTTTTTACCGGCATCTCTGCAAAAAGAAGCTGAATACAGCGTGCCGGGTGGAGACAAAGGTGCCAGTGTGCTGCTGGCCATGGAAGAGCAAAATGAAATTGGAGTACGATTTACCAATCAGGGTTACGCCATCTTTTTCGATGCCCGCAAAGGTTCGAGTATCAGAACGGATCGTATTGAGACGCCCAAAGACGCCGTGTTGACCAGTTTCACTCAGGGAGATCCTACAAAGGGGACGGTTGCATACGGTACTTCCTCCGGTCATGTCATCGTGGCTCAGCATAAGTACAAGGTCAGTTATCCCAATAATGTCCGTCGTATCGACCCGGAATTGATATTTCCTTTGGGGCCGGATCCCTTGCTGGTGGATGAGCAGGAGCGTGAGATAAGCCAAATTGCTGTCAAACTGGGTGAAGAGTCTTCCACCATCGTGGCTCTCACCGTGGACGACCGATTGATTATTACCAGCTTTGCCAAAGAAGAAAATTTATTCGAAGCAGAGGAATCGGATTCCACTAAAACTCAGGCAGTGATTGAGTTGAAGGTGGAAAACATCGAGTTTCTTTTATTGGACAAAGAGCAGCGTACTGTCTATTTGGCTAACGCCAAAGGCGAGCTCAGTGCTTATGATATTAGCGATAAGGAATTTCCGACTTTATTGCAACACACCAATATTTTAGGTAAAGGACAGCTTTTAACCCGCTTGGAATTTTTAACCGGAGACATTTCTCTATTAGCCGGTGATTCGGCGGGTTACATAAGCCAATGGTCCCCCGTTCGTAATGCGAGTAATAAACCGGAGCTACGCAAGTTTCGCAGCTTTCACGAGAGGGAAGCCGCTGTCCATAGTGTGGTGTCGGAATACAGTCGCAAAGGATTTGTTGTTTTGGATGAAAACGGCTACTTGGGGGTTTATCATTCTACGGCAGAGCGGGTTTTGTTGTTGGAGCCGGTGACGTCTAAGCCGCGGGCCGTATCTTTGGCGCCCAGGGCAAACGCCCTGCTGGTTGAAGGCGGTGAAGAGGGTAGTGAGAAGCTGAATTTTTTTGCACTGGTTAATGAGCACCCGGAAGTGTCCTGGTCCTCTTTATGGGGTAAAGTCTGGTATGAAAACTACCCCGAAGAACAATACATTTGGCAATCTTCCTCTGCCAGCAATGATTTTGAGCCCAAGTTTAGTTTAACACCCTTGGTTTTTGGCACCTTAAAAGCTGCGTTTTACGCCATGCTCATCGCCATTCCACTGGCAATTATGGGGGCGATTTATACCGCGTACTTTATGGCGCCGCGTATGCGTCGTATGGTGAAGCCTGGTATTGAAATTATGGAGGCTTTACCAACAGTCATATTGGGGTTTCTCGCCGGTTTGTGGTTGGCACCGCTGGTGGAGACGCATTTGTCGGGTATATTTACGTTATTGTTGGTCATGCCCATGGCTATTCTGGCGTTTGCTTATTCTTGGCAGCACGTGCCGGAAAAGTATCGTCATGCCATTCCTGAGGGTTGGGACGCGGCGTTATTGATTCCCGTGATTATCGTCGTGGGATGGTTGAGTTTCGCCATGAGTCAGCCCATAGAGAATTTGCTTTTCAGCGGTGATATGCGCGTATGGCTGAAAGATGCCGGGATTGATTTTGATCAACGCAACTCATTGGTGGTTGGTATTGCTATGGGCTTTGCCGTGATTCCGACCATTTTTTCCATTGCCGAAGATGCGATTTTCAGTGTGCCTAAACACTTGACCTATGGTTCTTTGGCTCTGGGTGCCACACCATGGCAGACCATGGTGCGGGTGGTACTGTTAACAGCAAGTCCCGGTATTTTCTCTGCGGTCATGATCGGTTTCGGAAGGGCTGTAGGGGAAACCATGATTGTGTTGATGGCAACAGGAAACACGCCTGTTATGGATTTGAGTATTTTTCAAGGGATGCGAACCCTTTCGGCTAATATCGCCGTGGAAATGCCGGAATCGGAAGTGGATAGTACCCACTACCGAGTGTTGTTTCTGGCGGCCCTGGTTTTATTTATGTTCACATTCATTTTCAATACCGTCGCTGAGTTGGTACGGCAGCGTTTGCGGGAGAAATACAGTTCGCTATGATGAATCGTTGGATAAAAAGTGGAGCGCCTTGGGTATGGTTGAACGCGGCAGCGGTCAGTACCAGCATAGTGTTGGTGTGCGGCCTGTTGCTGTTGATTGCCATCAGAGGTCTGGGGCATTTTTGGCCTGCCGATGTGACTGAATTTTCCTATGTGGACAAAAACAACCAACAGGTCCGGATTATTGGTGAGGTTACCGACGAGGAGACGGTTCCGTTAAGACGATTGCAGGATGCGGGTATCACCCTGGCTGAAGGCCGGTTGGATGCAAGCGCCCAACGTGTACAGCGGTTGTTGGTCAAAACCGGTAATCGAGATGTTCTGGGTTTGGATTTTCAATGGTTGTTGGTTCCCAATATTGATAAACAATCCACACCGGAAGCGTTGGTCACTGTAGAGCGTTACGAATGGGGAAATTTTTACGGCTATCTGAAATCTGTTAAAGCGGATGGTAAAGTCATTGATGCGAAAGAGGCGCTGTGGGCGGAACTGGAGCAGCAACTGGATCGAGCCGCCGAGCTACACTCCCAAATTCGAAAAATCGAAAAAGACGATATTGGTACCATCAACTATCAGTTGGAACGTCTGCGTCTGCGTCAAAAAAAGCTGGAACTGCAGGGGGATTGGAACACGCAAAATCAGCAGGAATTAGCGCAGGAAAAACAGCAGGCTGAAGCGGAATATGGCCACCTGCAGAAGGCTCTTAACAAACTGTATAGCGATATCAATCGAGATAGCATTACCATGGAAACTGCGAGCGGCCAAGCCGTGGACATTCCCCTGGCCAAAGTGGTGAATGTTTATAAAGCCAATGAAATGTCTGTGCTCTCGAAAATTGGTTTTTATATACACAAGGTGTGGGAGTTTCTAACCGATGATCCCCGAGAAGCCAATACCGAAGGGGGCATTTTCCCGGCGATATTTGGCACTGTATTAATGGTCATCATTATGTCTATCATCGTTACCCCTTTTGGTGTAATCGCTGCGGTGTATTTGCGGGAATATGCCACTCAGGGATTTTTAACGCGTCTGATTCGGATTGCTGTTAACAACCTCGCCGGCGTTCCTTCCATTGTATACGGCGTGTTTGGATTGGGTTTTTTCGTATACTTTCTCGGTGGCAATTTGGATCGGCTGTTTTTCCCGGAAGCCTTGCCGGCGCCCACTTTCGGTACACCGGGAATTATGTGGGCCTCCCTGACATTAGCCTTGCTGACTCTACCCGTAGTGATTGTTGCGACGGAGGAAGGGCTGTCACGCATTCCCAAATCCATTCGCGAGGGCAGTCTGGCATTAGGAGCAACAAAAGCAGAAACCTTGTGGCGCACGGTATTACCGATGGCCAGCCCGGCAATGATGACCGGTTTAATCCTGGCTGTGGCCCGCGCCGCCGGCGAGGTAGCACCCTTGATGTTGGTGGGCGTCGTCAAGCTGGCACCATCATTGGCTCTGGACGCTAATGCGCCGTTTTTGCACTTGGATCGTAAGTTTATGCATTTGGGTTTCCATATATACGACGTGGGTTTTCAGAGCCCTAACGTAGAGGCAGCCAGACCATTGGTGTATGCTACGGCATTGCTGCTGGTAGTCGTTATTGTGGTTCTGAATATGGCCGCAGTTGCGGTACGAAATCAATTGCGGGAAAAGTATCGGGCTTTAGAGGGCTGAAAGCGCTTATGGGCTCAAGTATATGCGCTGAAGTTCTTGAAAGCTAACAACTTAATGACAAAGTGATCCACCGAAGAGTTGAATGATGAACCAGGAAACTAAAACACATGCCATCGATATGAGCGCTCTGACACGTGGTAGTGTGCGAAAAAACCCGGAAGACGAGGAAAAGATCATCGAGGTGAAGGACCTGAATCTTTTCTACGGGGAAAAACAGGCTTTGCACGGTGTCAGTATGGTCATACCCAAGCAACGAGTGACCGCTTATATCGGTCCCAGCGGTTGCGGCAAAAGCACCTTACTGCGCAGCATCAATCGGATGAATGATTTGGTGGATGGGGTTCGTATAGAGGGCGAAATACTCCTGGATGGCAACAATATTTTCCAAAAATCGGTGGATGTGGCGGACCTGCGTCGACGGGTAGGAATGGTATTTCAAAAACCCAATCCTTTTCCCAAATCCATCTATGAGAACGTTGCTTACGGTTTGCGCATTCAAGGGGTTAATGATCGTCGTACTTTGGATGAAGTGGTGGAAAAAGCTATCAAGGGTGCGGCTCTTTGGGATGAAGTGAAAGATCGCTTGAACGACAACGCTTTGGGGCTGTCGGGGGGGCAACAACAACGCCTGGTGATCGCCCGGGCCATCGCCATCGAACCGGAAGTTTTATTGCTGGATGAGCCGGCATCAGCACTGGACCCCATTTCCACGCTGAAAATTGAAGAACTGATCTATGAGCTGAAAAACAAGTATACTATTGTCATTGTTACCCACAACATGCAACAGGCCGCCAGGGTATCCGACTATACCGCATTTATGTACATGGGCGAGTTAATCGAATTCGGGGATACCAATGCGTTGTTTACCAATCCATCCAAAAAGCAAACGGAAGATTATATTACCGGGCGTTATGGTTAATTAGGGCTGGGGTGGTTTTTTCGAACATAATTGAAACCGAGGTTAAGCATGGAAAACAATAGAATTCGCCATCACATTTCCAGACAATTCAACGAAGAGTTGGAAGATGTCAGGAATAAAGTTCTGGCCATGGGTGGTTTGGTGGAGGAGCAAATTAATCATGCGATTACAGCCTTGGCCAACAACGATGTGGAGCTGGCCGAATCCGTAATTACCCATGACTACCAAGTTAATGCATTGGAAGTGGCCATTGACGAAGAATGTACTCAAATACTGGCACGACGTCAGCCAACGGCATTCGACTTGCGTCTGGTCATCGCCGTGATAAAAACCATTACTGACCTTGAGCGTATAGGTGATCAAGCCGAACGCGTAGCTCGCATGGCTATTCATCTTTCCGAAATGGAGCGGCCCAAGAATCAGTACAGTGAACTACAGCATTTGGGAGATCAAGTGCGTAATATTCTGCATGCGGCCTTGGATGCTTTTGCACGGATGGATGCTGAAGATGCGGTCAATGTGGCCAAAGAAGATCTCAAAGTGGATCGTGAATATGATGGCATTATGCGCCAAATGATCACTCATATGATGGAAGATCCACGCAATGTAAAAAGAACTTTGGATGTGATGTGGTCTGCCAGAGCTTTGGAACGTATTGGGGATCACGCCAGAAATATCTGTGAATACATTATTTATCTGGTTAAAGGTAAAGATGTGCGCCATACCAGCTTTGAAAAGATGGAAGAAGAGGCCAAGGGGGACTAGGGCATAGCCGGCCGTTTAGCTAATGGGTTCTTGACTGATGAATCTGCTGTTTCTATGTACGGGTAATTCTTGTCGTAGCCAAATGGCTGAGGCTTGGGCCCGGCATTACTACAAAGATAGTGACTATCACTTCTATTCGGCAGGAATAGAGACTCACGGTATGAACCCCAACGCGGTGGCCGTCATGCAGGAAGTCGGTGTGGATATGTCGGGGCACTATTCCAAAACATTGACTGAATTGTCGCACGTGCAGTTTGATGTGATTTTTACCGTGTGTGCACATGCCGATGAAACCTGCCCACGTGTGGACCCGCCCGTGAAGAAAATTCATGTGGGTTTTGATGATCCACCCAAACTAGCCCAAGCGGCAGCCGATGCCCAAGCGGCCCTGGACTGTTATCGTCTGGTGCGGGATCAGATTCGTGAATTCGTGATTTCCCTGGAGTCAGTGATCTGAGCGGGTTACCGCTCAGATGGGTGTCGCTGCTGCAAAAAAAACGCAATAAAGTGTTTCAAGAATTAAATGCTTTCCACTCGGGAATAGATCATAGTCGTAGAGATACGATTGTGGCCTAAAATTCGTTGCAGGAAACGCATATCATTACCTCTTTTAAGCATTTCACAAGCAAAGGAATGTCGGAATGTGTGGATGCTGGCGTTTCTACTTATGCCGGCGTCCTGAATCGCTTGTTTTACAATACGCTGTAACCGTTGTGCATCTATGTGGCTGCGTAGAATAAAGCTATCGATTTCTTCGGAAACAGGGGTAAAGCTGGGGAATACGTATTGATCCTGCCATTCGTACTGTTCCTCCCAATACGGATCATTGGCGCACCGGGGGTCGTTTTTATAGCGACCGGCTTTCATGTCTCGATCAAACCAGGTTTTTACCGCGTACAACTGCAAGTGCAAAGGTTCGCTGAGTATGGAGGGGAATACTGCCACGCGTTCTTTGCAGGAGCCATGGCCTCTGACTTTAATTTGGCGAGTGTCAAAATTCAGGTCTTTGACGCGCAGTGATAGACATTCCTGTACACGCAAGCCTGATCCGTACATCAAATAAGCAATCAGCCAAAACGCACCGTGGAGTTTCTCCAATACAGCCATTGCCTCTTCGTGCGAAAAAACAGTTGGCGGCTTGGTTTCGTGAACCGGTTCAGTTTGAATGTGTCTAAATGGGACGACATGTTTGTAGAGAAACACCAAAGCGGCCAATGCCTGATTGTGAGAGTCAGGCGGTGCCTTTTTCTCTTGAGTTATGTGGGAGATGAACGCACGTATTTCATTTCGGCCCAAATCCCTGGGGTGTTTTCTATCGTGAAACAGAATAAATCGTTTGATCCAGCTGATGTAGGCGTTTTCGGTCTTCACATTGAGGTGACGAAGACGAATTTCCTCTCTTAGTTGCTGAAGTAAATGTGCTTTGGCCATTCCCTATATACGTCCATTAAAGAGTTAAAAATAACCAATTGTTGAAGAATTATAGGTCATAGAATGTAAAAAAAATACAGATGACACACATATTGCATACAAGAATCCTACCAAAAACCATGACCACCAGAGCTATTTTGCGCCGCCTGGTAAAGCTTGGTAGGATGTTGGGGATAAGAACTTTGGGGGATATTAAATAACCGCGAAATGGTGTGAAATAGTTCTATTCGGGCAAAAAAAACGGGAGCCGCCATGGACTCCCGTCGTAATTCGCATGTCCTCCGGTCATTCGACAAGAGGCGGTTTGGCTTAGCAGTCGGAGTCCCCCCAATTGCCATCCAGTTCGATGTTTTGCTGGGTATAAAAACTATCATCAGCCGCCATTGCTAAACCGGTGAAAGCAAAGGTCAACAGTAGAGCGAGTGCAATTTTTTTCATACTTGGAGTACTCCTATAGATGTCGCGTCGTTTCGGATTATTGTTTTGCCGCAGTGTTCAAGCGAGCATTGTTTGTTACGTACAAATTGACATTTATTTGATACCGTTCAACCGTGGTTTGTGACGCAGTTCACAGAATTCTAAAAAAATGAGCAAGTGTCGCCCAAGCTGGTATGAATTGTGAGGCGGACAAACTATCAATTTAACGATGGAAGGGATGGAGAATGAAGAAATTAATGGTTTTACTCATGGGTTTATCGCTCGTCGCCTGCCAAACCATGCCGGAGGAAGAAACGCCTTCCGGTCCCATGGATTCTGTCAGTATCGATGCCTTAATCCCGTATGCAGATAACAATAAAATTGCGGGTAATATCAAACAGGAGTGCCGCCTGCCGGAAAAACTGTCTGAGTTTTTGGTGATATTTGGGAAAAAATACCGCATCAATTTTGTGCAAAAAGCTTCGGTATCCAGTAATGATCCTGGTAAGGTTTTGAAGGTTCGTATCACTGACGCCCTGAGCCAGGGGCATGCATGGGGCGGTTTTGGCGGCGGACACCACAATAAATTTACGGAAATTTCCGGTGAATTGTATGAAAACGGTAAAAAAATCGGTTCCTTTGTCGCTGCTCGTTCTTCCGGCGGTGGCGCCTTCGCCGGGTTCAAGGGTTCCTGCTCCGTGTTAGGCCGGACGGTTAAAGCTCTGGGCAAAGATGTAGCCCGATGGCTGCGGCGCCCTGAGCTGGACAGTCGCCTGGGCGAACGCTGAGTCCAGGTTCATGTGGAAATGATTCCAGTGGGTACGGATTGGTGCCCACACTCCAAAGTGACTTTTATTTTGAGATAAATCAATTAAATTTGGTTGCAATGTGGCAAACCCACTTGGGTTTATTTATGCTTGTATAAGGCATGCATGTAAGAAGCGGTATCAACATAAAGGCCCATTATGATATCAGTGGATTCGGTTGATTTCAGCATTACCCGAACGTCTTTTGTTTCCGGTCATATTTGCAGCATCGATTATTCCTATGCATTGCGTATCGACAAGGAAAAATATCAGGCCGGCGTTTCATTTTCCGTTTGCGTGATTTTATTTGGTGATGATTTGCTCCGCGATAAACCCCTGGGTTCACCGCCGTACGATACTCATGTTGTGGAACGGGATGCGGTGATGCCGGTGAAACGTAGTTTTGCTATGCCTTGTGAGATATTGGATGAAGCGGTCGGTGAAGACAAGATATTCATCAAAATCTGCGTGGCCGCCAGTGATGGCGAGTTTTTATACGAACGCAGTGCGACTATACACGATTGGTTTTAGTTGTCTTAAGTGAATACAAAAATGGGGGGGCGACGTCGTCGGCCTCCTATAACCATTAACAATCCGTATCACCCCAGATGCCATCCAGTTCAATATTTTGTTTGTAAAAGTCTGTTTGCGCTGCCACGGCAACACCGATGAACGCGAAGGATAATGGCAAAGCAAGTAATATTTTTTTCATGATTAGTGTTCTCCGGTTAAATGTCGCCTTTTGATTGTTTTTGAGCTGAATGAATTCAAAAGACACTATTTCATATGGCTCTGATTTTAGTTAATGCTTGTCATCCCAAGTTCACAGAATTATGAAACTACGCTTGTAGAGTATTGAAACAAGGCTGCGGGAGTTGTGGCTGTGTAGGAATATGTGTGAGTTGTTTCGCCATGTTCAAATATGAACATTTTGAAACAATAGTGATGGGTTTAAGGATTACTGCAGTCGTGTGGCCTACATTACGGCCAGTCCGGTGCCAACTGCCAATATCAATAGAAATACCCAAATTACGTAACGGAATAGAGGCATGCCGCCAATGAAATACACCAGCGCGGTTTTTACTGCGCTGTTAACAATAGTGGCGATGATAATGGCATTGGCCGCGATCTCATCAGCCAGGCCATTGCGTGCCATACGGGCCAAAGAGAGTGTGATGGCATCGACATCAGCTATTCCGGAGAAAGCGGCGAGTACATAAATCCCCGTATCACCCAGCCAGTGCTTAAAAGCCTGAGCCAGCAACATAATGATGACCAACAGTAAACCGAAGCGCAGTGCCGGGAGTAGTTCAAAGGGTTTGGATCGAGCCAGCTCTTGTGGGCTCAAGGTATCCGGCTGATGGCGCCATAACCAAAACGCACCCAAAACATTGACAGTGGTCATGGCCAGCAAAGGTGTTGCCGTTAAGGGGATCATTTCATGGTTGATAACCGCGATTTCCAATAACACCCGGGGAAACATGGTGGCAGAGGCAATGAGTATCCCCGCCGCTAAAACCCGGTGAATGTTAAGGGTGCGAGCCATATGGGAGTAATTCAAAGTAACTGCGGTGGAAGAAGCGATTCCTCCCAGAAAGCCTGTGAGCAAGAGACCGTGATGAGCGCCAAACAGTTTCATGCTGACGTAGCTGATGAAGGAGATACTGGCAATGAGTACCACCATCCACCAGATCTCATATGGGTTTAGTGCTTCCCAGGGACCAAAGCCTTTGTCCGGTAATACCGGAAGCAATACCACGGATATTAATAACAGCTTTAGGGCGGCGGTCAGTTCCAGGATTTCGATTTTTTGAATCCATTGGTGTAGCACGGGTTTTAGACTTAGTAAAACCGTGGTGGCCACAGCCGCTGCAACAGCAACATTTTTTTCTCCCAATACCGTGAGAATGCCCAGTACAAAAGTGATGAGCGCGGCGATAATCGTGGTGACACCGTAGTTGCGTTGTGAGCCCCGATCGACGGTGTGGGCTACGATAAGAATAATTGCCAGGCCTACAAAGGCAAACCCTAGAGTAATATCCGAATATTGGGAGTTGCCGGCCAGTAAGGCCCACAAACCACCCAATAATCCGATTAAACCAAATGTTCTAATGCCGGCAATGCGGCTGCCTTCGGCGGCCTCACGTTCCTGCCAGCCGCGTTCCAGCCCCACCAGCAGGCCCAGAGCCAAGGCAATCCCCAAACTAATTAGTTGATCCATATTTATAGCGTAGCAAAAGCCAGGCCAGCTATGCTTTGCTAAACTAAGGTTATGAATGAAGTTAGTCTTGATCATGCGGATTTGAACTCCGCCAATCTTTACATTAATCGCGAACTGAGTTTTATAGAATTTAACCAGCGCGTTCTTGAGCAGGCTAAGGATGATTCCGTGCCGGTATTGGAACGTCTGCGCTTTTTGAGTATTTCCAGTACCAACCTGGATGAGTTCTTCGAGGTCAGGGTGGCGGGTTTGCTGCAAATGGCGGAATTGTGTTCAATTCAGGCCGGACCAGACGAAATGTTACCCCTGGAAGTGTTGAGTGCTATCAGTACTCGTCTACACCAGTTTGTAGATGAACAATACACGGTTTTGAACGACACGATTTTTCCTCTACTTGAACAACACAATATTCGTTTTATTCGTCGTTCTGATTGGAATTCCTCACAGGAACAGTGGTTGCATCAGGTATTTCATGAACAATTGTTACCCATCATAACGCCTCTGGGTTTGGACCCGGCTCATCCATTTCCCCGAATCCTCAATAAAAGTCTTAATTTCATAATTTCCTTGCGGGGCAAGGACGCATTTGGTCGGCATCGCTCCCATGCGATTGTACAAGCGCCTCGGGCTTTGCCCCGGGTTATTCAATTACCACAAGGCGATGTGGAGTGTGGGCCGCATGATTTTGTGTTTTTATCCTCGGTGATACATGCCTTCGTTGAAGAATTGTTTCCCGGTATGAAAATCAAAGGCTGTTATCAGTTTCGAGTCACCCGCAACAGTGATTTGTTTGTTGACGAAGAGGCGGTGGATGATTTGCTCCGAGCGGTGCAAGGGGAGCTGGCGTCCCGACGTTATGGCGATGCTGTACGATTGGAAGTGGATGATCAATGTCCGGATGAGACCGTGAGTTTCCTGCTGGAGCGTTTTGGTATCACCGCCAGGGAGTTGTATTTGGTCAATGGGCCGGTGAATTTGAACCGGGTTACAGCCATAATCGATATTATTGATAACTCAGCACTCACGTATCCACCGTTCACACCCCACCTGCCGAAACCGTTAGTCGGCGGTGTGGACATGTTTACCGTGTTGGATGCGCAGGATATCTTGCTGCATCACCCTTATGAGTCCTTTGCTCCGGTGGTGGATTTGCTTAAGCACGCCGCAGTAGATGCGGATGTGTTAAGTATCAAACAAACCTTGTATCGGTCCGGTGCTGAATCGGTGTTTGTTGAGGCGTTGGTGGCTGCCGCCAGGGCCGGGAAGGAAGTGACTGTCGTGGTGGAGTTGCGAGCGCGCTTTGATGAAGAAGCCAATATTGGCCTGGCTAACCGTTTGCAGGAGGCCGGCGTGCACGTGGTGTACGGTGTTGTGGGTTACAAGACCCATGCAAAAATGTTGCACATCGTGCGGCGCCAAGGCAAGCAGTTAAAGCAATATGTGCATTTAGGAACCGGTAATTACCATTCCAGTACCGCTCGGTTGTACACGGATTACAGCCTGCTCAGTAGCAATAATAAACTGGGTAAGGATGTACACAGTGTATTTTTGCAACTCACCAGTTTGGGTAAAGTTCCCAGTATGCAAAAAATTCTACAAGCACCTTTTTCTTTGCATCAGTCCTTGCTCGACTTAATCGAACAAGAGATAAGCTTTATTGAACAGGGTTTACCCGGGCGCATTATCATTAAGGTGAACTCCTTAACTGAGCCAAGGTTGATTCGGGCGCTGTACAAGGCATCGTCTATTGGTGTGGAAGTGATATTGCTGGTGCGAGGATTGTGTTGTTTAAGGCCCGGCTTGCCGGGGGTGTCGGACAATATTCAAGTGCGTTCCGTGGTGGGGCGTTTTCTGGAACATACACGGGTATACTATTTTGAGAACAATGGTGACCCTAAGGTGTATTGTGCCAGTGCGGATTGGATGGACAGAAATATGTTTCAACGTGTGGAAGTGTGTTTCCCAATCGACACCAAACAACTAAAAGAGCGTGTTATCGGTGATCTGAATTTGTATCTGAGTGACAATTGTAATACCTGGTCACTGCAAAAGGACGGAACCTATGTTCGTGTGGAAAAGGACAAGGATGCGGTCGTGAGGAAGAAAAAGCGCAATGGCAAAGCCAAGGTTGAGGAGAAAACCGGGTTGTCGGCGCAGGCTGAGTTGATACAAGCAGTGACGCAGTACTAAAATTTTTACTTGACGCTTAAAGCGATATTCACAGTGCGCAGGTATTGCGCTTCTTGTCCCAAATCGGCCTTGGTGAGTTGGTGTTGTTTTAACCAGCCGGCGGGGAATTTTAACTGCAAGCGCGACTCGTCAGCAGTAATTTCAAATAGCGGCAATGGTTCTTCGCTTCGACTACGGTGCAGCAAGACACTGAGGCGCAGTATGATGGCCAGTTTTTGCAAACGTCCAGCCCAGTTTTTGGGTAACGTTTTAAAGTCCGGGTGGTTTATTTTACGGCGGTGACATCTCACCAGCAGTGCCAACAAACCTTGTTCCTGCTGAGTGAATCCGGCTACATCGGCATTTTCCACAATATAGGCGCCGTGTTTGTGATAATGACTGTGAGCTACTCCCAATCCCAGTTCATGCAGTTGTGCCGCCCATCGTAGCCAGTTTTTATTGGCAGCATAGGGTAGGTTCCAGGCCGGACTCAATTGGTGCAGGCACACCAGAGCGGTTTCCTGTACCCTTTCTGCCTGTGCCGGATCCACCAAAAATCGCCGTGCCAGATGATTTATGCTTTGCATGCGTACATCCTCATGCTGACTGCCTACCATATGATGCAACAAGCCCTCACGTAGGGCACCGTCGGAAACTTGGATTTTTTTCAATTCCAAAGCTTGAAAAATACCGCACAATACAGCGACGCCTCCGGCGAAAACGGGTTTGCGTTCATCGCTCAATCCTTTTAACTTGATATTATCACTGTGTCCGGCTTGAAGCAGGTGTTGTTGAATTTTTTTTAAGGCCTGTTGCGTAATACCCTCTTTAACCCAACCTTCTGCCATGGCAACACTATGGACTGCTCGCACTGTTCCCGATGTACCGATGGCCACATCCCAACCCATTTGACGATATTTGTTCATGATTGGAATCAGTTCCACCCGGGCAGCGATTTTGGCATGTTTTTGTGCCTCGGTGTTGATTAACCCATTCTGGAAAAACCGCTGGGTGAAACTGACGCAGCCCATATACAGGCTTTCCATGGTGATGGCTTCAGCGCCTTTACCAATGATTAACTCGGTGCTGCCACCTCCAATATCGATAACCAGGCGCTGTTTTTCGTTTTCTCCGGTATTGTGTGCCACACCCAAATAAATCAGACGAGCCTCTTCCATGCCGGAGATTATATCGATGGATGTCCCTAATACCTGTTCTGCCTGTGCAATAAAGTCTTTCGCATTGCGGGCACTGCGCAGTGTGTTGGTTCCAACTATGCGTACGCTATCCTGGTTCAGGTCTTTGATTCTTTGTCCGAATTTAGACAGACAATTCAGTGCCCGCTGTTGGGCTTCGACTGTAATGTTCCTGCTGTCGTCCATGCCTGCCGACAATCTGACCATTTCCCTAAGACGATCCACGATGTGCAGTTGCCCGTCCTGGTAACGGGCAACGATCATGTGAAAACTGTTAGAGCCCAGATCAATGGCCGCATAAATGTTGTTGTCATCACTCATATTAAAACTGTATCACAAACGGGGGGAGGTGGGCAGATGTATGGTTTTGTTCGGTCCGTGCGCGAGGGCGCGATGGTGACTGCCACCCGTCGGTTTCGTCCGCGAGAGTTGGTAAGGCTTACAGTAGCCATTAGCGTGTTAAAGATGGGTTGTCTGTATCGCCGGACTGCTAACCTCCACGCACACCATACGGCCAGGTTTGTTCAAAGCAAGGTTGCAGTGACTATGCTTGAAATCACTGACATCAGCAGCTAAGGTTGTGTCGCTGATAAGTCAAAGCAGAATTTCATGATGGGAGTAGAATGTCAGGTGGCAAGAAAAAACACACAAGCGGCGAAAAACCCAATGGAACCAACGCAAACCATTGGTGGTATTGAAGTGAAACTGGAGGATAAATGCGGCCTCTGCACAGCAAAGTGTTGTACCTACATTACCCACCAAATCGATACGCCACGGTCTTTGGAAGAATTTGATTATTTAATCTGGCAGGTGTCTCACCGCGATGTGAAGTTGTTTAAGGATGATGACGGTTGGTTTTTATCTGTGATCAGTCGTTGCAATCATATTCTACCTGATGGCCGTTGTGCTATTTATCACCAGCGGCCGCAAATTTGTCGTGACCACTCTAATGAGTGTTGTGAGTTTGACGGACCGGCCGAAGACGATTATGAGCTGTTTTTTGATGGTTTTGAAGCCCTGGATACCTATTGCCGTAAACGCTTTAAACAATGGGATCGGCGCTTTAAAAAATGGGGTTATGCTGAACCGGCAGCGGAAAAAATATAGTGCTTGGTGCAGTCTGTTTTAAAGATTCTTACCAAACACATGCTTGCCAACATTCAGGCGTTTGTAGCAGCGGATCATAACCATGGTTTTTTTAATCGTGGCTTCATCGATTAACGGTACGGCTAACACTACATGTAAACGGGCGACGGATTTCTCAGGTTCAGAAATTTCGAAAAAAGAATATACTTCACGGGCACGCTCTTTTTCACTTTTATCATTCAAGTATTGCGCATGGTAAGATGCGAGAGTTTGAATTTGTGCCTCCCACAGCACTTCCTCTCGCTGTAACTTGCCCAAGAACTGCACCTGTGCGCTGACGCCGGGTAAGAGGCTGCCGAATATTAAAAAGCCGGTGCTGTCTTTGACTTTTTTATTGAACTGAGCGATGGTCTTGGGTTTGATCAGCGGTTTAAGTTTTGTGCTCATGAGCATATGGTAGCCAAGGGGGGCATCATTGTTCAAGCCGCCTGAGACAAGAATTGCAACATGGCATTGGCAGCGTTGCTCAAGGTTCTGTCCTGCTGCCACACCACTCCCAACGGTCGTTTTAAAATCAGTTCAGGCGTGTCCGGTGTGATCAAGTCCTGGTCCAAGAGGGTACGGGGTAACACAGACCAACCCAGTCCGACACTCACCAACATTTTGATAGTTTCCAGAAAATTGGTATCCATGTGTGTGGTGAGCGGGAGCTGTGACGACACAAACACTGCTTCGATCAAGGCCCGTGTGGTGGTGCCGGCCAATGGCAAAATTCCCGGGTACGCGCTGATCTGTTCCAGGCTGTAGCCACCGGGTACGGATTGGGCCAAGGGGTGTGATTTGCCTACGACCAGTTGTAATTCATCGTTCCAAAGGATTTGGGCGTGGAGTTTGGCTGGAATCTGAATCGGCAGCGTGATTATGGCCAGTTCCATATTGGCATTTTCAACATGGCGGCAAGCCTGTTCTGAGTCCATGAAGTTCAGATTCAATTTTACCTGGGGATAGTGGCTGTTAAAATATCGCAGCACCGGCGGCAGTCGGTGCAAACCGATGTGATGGCTGGTGGCAAACTTCAAGGGTCCACCCACTTGCCCGGACAGATTGGAAATTTCCCGGCGACAGTCCTGGATGTCACGGACAATGTTCTCGGCTCGATGGAGCAGCAGTTGTCCTGCTTCAGTTAAGAGTAGTTGCCGTCCCAGGCGATCAAACAAACGGGTTTGTAACTGTTGTTCCAAAGCGGCAATGCGTTTACTCACTGCCGGTTGGGTCAGGAACAAACTTTGCGCCGCTTCGGAAAAAGAGCCGGAGTTAGCGACTCGTAAAAATGTTTGCAAATCATTGTAATCCATAATGGTATTGGTATTCCGCAGCTGTTTTATCTATTCCAAATAGTTATAGGAAATATAAATAATATGAATTTGTTTTATAGATCAATTCTGGTTAGGATGCAATGACAGTAATGAGTAACAACCGTTAAAAGCAGGAGTTCAAACCATGGGCGCAAAAACCCTTTACGACAAATTGTGGGACGATCATGTGGTGCGTGTACAAGAAGATGGTACCGCTTTGCTCTATATCGATCGCCAATTGGTACATGAAGTCACTTCGCCACAGGCGTTTGAAGGACTGCGGCTGACCGGACGCAATACCTGGCGCGTCAATGCCAATCTTGCCGTGCCGGATCACAATGTGCCAACTACAGAACGGGACAAGGGTATTACCGATCCGGTGTCTCGTTTGCAAGTGGAAACTCTGGATCAAAATTGTCGTGATTTCGGTATAACACAGTTTGGTATGGATGACGTACGTCAGGGCATTGTTCATGTGATTGGTCCGGAGCAGGGGGCAACGTTACCGGGGATGACCGTGGTTTGTGGGGACTCCCATACTTCCACCCATGGTGCTTTAGGTGCATTGGCTTTTGGTATTGGCACCTCAGAAGTGGAGCATGTGTTGGCCACTCAGTGCTTGATACAGAAAAAGTCCAAAAATATGCTGGTGCAAATCAACGGGAGTTTACAGCCGGGTGTGACTGCCAAGGATGTGGTCTTGGCCGTTATCGGCCAAATTGGTACGGCCGGTGGTACCGGCTACGCCATCGAGTTTGGTGGGGCCGTGATGCAGGACATGTCGGTGGAAGGGCGCATGACTGTGTGTAATATGGCCATTGAGGCTGGAGCACGCGCAGGTATGGTGGCAGTGGATGAAAAAACCATGGAGTATGTCAAAGGTCGACCTTATGCGCCCACGGTGAATATGTGGGACCAGGCTGTGGCCGCTTGGAGTCAATACCACAGTGATGCGGAGGCGCATTTTGATCGTGTGGTTGAGTTGGATGGAGCTGCCATTAAACCGCAGGTGACCTGGGGTACTTCGCCGGAAATGGTGGTAGGTGTTGATGGTCGAGTTCCCGACCCGGAACAGGAGTCCAACGCCACACGACGAGAGGGGATGCGAGCGGCTTTGGCGTACATGGGTTTGGATGCCAATATGCCCATCCGTGAAATTCGAGTGGATAAAGTGTTTATCGGATCCTGCACCAACTCGCGTATTGAAGATTTGCGTGCGGCGGCGGCCGTGGCCAAGGGTAATAAAGTGGCGGCAAATATTAAAACTGCCATGGTGGTTCCCGGGTCAGGGTTGGTGAAGCAGCAAGCCGAAGCGGAGGGGCTGCATCAGATTTTCTTGGATGCAGGCTTTGAGTGGCGCGAGCCGGGTTGTTCCATGTGTTTGGCGATGAATGCCGATCGTTTGGAGCCACAGGAACGTTGTGCATCTACATCCAATCGAAATTTTGAAGGACGCCAGGGCCAAGGTGGACGTACCCACTTGGTGAGTCCGCCAATGGCCGCAGCTGCAGCGATAGCAGGGCATTTTGTCGATGTCAACGAAATCAAGCAAGGCTGATTTCAGGATACGCAGGAGAATAAATGTGGAAAAATTTACATCATTAACGGCGTTGGTGGCGCCTTTGGATCGGGCTAATGTGGATACCGATGCCATAATTCCCAAGCAGTTTTTAAAATCCATTAAACGCAGCGGTTTTGGTCCGAATTTGTTTGATGACTGGCGTTATCTGGATAGCGGCGAGCCGGGCATGGATAATACCGGACGTCCCTTGAATCCGGATTTTGTGTTGAATCAGTCACGCTACCAGGGTGCTCAGATCTTATTGACTAGAGAGAATTTTGGATGCGGTTCCTCTCGAGAGCACGCTCCTTGGGCCTTGCTGGATTATGGGTTTCGAGTCATCATTGCGCCCAGTTTTGCGGATATTTTTTACAATAACTGTTTTAAGAACGGTATATTGCCCTTGGTGTTGGCGCCGGACATAGTGGGGCGTCTGTTTCAACAAGTGGCGAAGATGGGTTACCGTTTGACAGTGGATTTGCCGCAGCAAAGCGTGACGACTCCCGCAGGTGAAAGTTTTGCTTTTGAAGTGGATCCGTTTCGAAAACACTGCCTCTTAAACGGTCTGGATGATATCGCCCTTACCTTGGAGCACGTAGAGCAAATTCGCGCTTATGAGCAGCGTCGTTCCGCAGAGGCTCCCTGGTTGTTTCGCGATGGGTCGGGGCAGCAATAACCGTTGTTGGGCGACAGGTTTGGTTTTGAGATACTTGCGAGTACTTATGTCGTGCTGTCGAGAGTGTTGTTGAGTGCGAAGTTGAAAGTGAAGTTGATAGTACCGTTGCAAGTACTAATGTTTGGGAGTACTAAATGACTAAGAAAATATTGATTTTGCCCGGTGATGGTATTGGGCCTGAAATCGTGGCCGAGGCCGTTAAATGTTTGCAGCATCTGAGCGCACACGCCGGGCTGGATATCGAGCTGCTGCATGGCCTGGTGGGGGGGGCGGCTTACGATGCACATGGTAAACCGCTACCCGATCAAACCCTGCAGCAGGCATTAGAAGCAGATGCCATATTACTTGGGGCTGTCGGGGCGCCCCAGTATGAAGCGTTGGATATTTCCGTGCGGCCGGAAAAAGGTTTACTGGGATTGCGTTCGGAGTTGGGTCTGTTTTCCAATTTGCGCCCGGCCATTTTGTATCCACAGTTGGCCAATGCTTCCACTCTCAAGCCTGAGGTGGTCGCCGGACTGGATTTGATGATTGTCAGAGAATTGACCGGAGGCATTTATTTCGGTCAACCGCGTGGCGTGCGCACCTTGGATAACGGTGAGCGTCAAGGATTTAACACCTTGGTTTATAAGGAATCGGAAATAGAGCGTATTGCCCGCTCCGCCTTTGACATTGCTATGAAGCGGGACAAACGGGTCTGTTCTGTGGATAAAGCCAATGTGTTGGAATGTACCGAGCTATGGCGTGAAGTGGTGAGCAAAGTGGCACAGGATTATCCTGAAGTAAGTGTATCCCACATGTATGTGGACAATGCCGCCATGCAGTTGGTACGAGCGCCCAAGCAATTTGATGTCATTGTGACCACTAACATGTTTGGTGATATTTTGTCCGATGCAGCCGCTATGTTGACCGGTTCCATCGGTATGTTGCCGTCGGCTTCGCTGGACGCTGCCGGAAAAGGTATGTACGAGCCCATACACGGTTCCGCACCGGATATTGCAGGTCAGGGCGTAGCAAATCCCTTGGCCACTATTTTATCTGTCGCTATGATGTTGCGCTATTCTCTGGGAGAAGCTGAACTGGCACAGCGGGTGGAGCAGGCCGTGGTTTCGGTCTTGGAACAGGGGTTGCGTACGGCCGATATACACCAGGAGGGAGATCAGTTAGTGAATACCGCGCAGATGGGCGACGCGGTTGTAGCCGCTTTGTCTGCGGTTTAAGGAAAGCAGCAGAAAAAACTCGTATTCATATCGGTTCGTGTTTAGAATATTGTTTTTTTGCGTGAATAGATTTTTTCCAAGGTGAACAGGTAAT
Organism: Gammaproteobacteria bacterium; assembly: GCA_029882975.1. Lineage (NCBI taxonomy): Bacteria > Pseudomonadati > Pseudomonadota > Gammaproteobacteria > Gammaproteobacteria bacterium. Next base: position 47,070 of record JAOUJW010000015.1, on the reverse strand, counting down.
GGCAAAAGAAGTTGATGTAGCAGTGGTGGGCGCAACCGGAGCCGTGGGTGAAGCTATGGTATCTATATTGGAACAACGCCAGTTTCCGGTGCGAAACTTATTTTTGTTGGCCAGCAGTCGCTCGGCCGGTAGCAAGGTACAGTTTCGGGGCGGATATATCACTGTGCAGGATTTGGCTGAATTTGATTTCAGTCAGGCGCAAATTGGTCTTTTTTCCGCCGGGGGGGCAATTTCTGCAGATTATGCTCCCAAAGCTGCGGCAGCCGGCTGTGTTGTAGTGGATAATACGGCGCATTTCCGTTATGAGGATGATATCCCTCTGGTGGTTCCGGAGGTGAATCCCGATGCCATTGCTGCTTATACAAACCGCAACATTATTGCCAATCCCAATTGTTCCACCATACAAATGCTGGTGGCCTTAAAGCCTATCTATGATGCGGTAGGTATAGAGCGCATCAATGTTTGTACCTATCAGGCTGTTTCCGGCACCGGTAAAGAGGCTATCGAAGAGCTGGCGGGGCAAACAGCGGCGCTACTGAATGCCAAGGAAATCAAGGCCGAAGTTTATCCAAAACAGATAGCATTCAATGTCTTACCGCATATCGATGTATTCAAGGAAAATGGCTACACCAAGGAAGAAATGAAAATGGTGTGGGAAACTCAAAAAATATTTGACGATGCCGCTATATTGGTGAACCCGACAGCTGTGCGTGTGCCTGTGTTTTTTGGCCATTCCGAGGCGGTACACATAGAAACACGTGAAAAAATATCAGCAAAAGCTGCAAGGGAATTACTGAAGAAAGCACCCGGTGTCGTTGTTCTGGATGAACACGAACCCGGAGGCTACCCAACTGCAGTTACAGAGGCAGCCGGAACTGATCCGGTGTATGTGGGTCGTATTCGGGAAGATATATCTCACCCTCGAGGCTTGAATATGTGGGTGGTTGCAGATAATGTACGCAAAGGAGCAGCCTTAAACAGTGTACAAATTGCAGAAATATTGGTAAATAAGCATTTGTAAGCTATAGTAAGTTCTAGAACTGGCCTTGTAATTGCTTAAAATTTATTGATTTTAGATCTTGGTAGCCAAAGCCCCGGCGGTCACGAGACAGACGGGATACGTGATATAAGGATTTCGTAAATCGGGAGTATGTTCAGCATGGGTAAGTGCAGGAGACTAACCCTTACATTAGCTACACTCTTATTTTTAGTGCCCACGGTGAGTTTTGCACTGGGATTGGGTCCTATTACCATGCGGTCCGCGTTGAATCAGCCTCTGTTGGCTGAAATCGATGTGCATTCGGTGCAGCCCGGCGACCTGAAGGGTTTAAGCGTTAAACTGGCCTCTGACGAGGATTTTGCCCGTATCCGAGTTGAGCCCCATCCCTTTCTGTACCAATTAAAATTTAAAGTTGCCTATCGCAAAAAGGGCGGCGCTTACATTCGCATCACCTCAACTCAACCGGTAACGGAGCCCTATCTGGATTTTCTGATTGAAGCAAAATGGCCTCGTGGCCGTGCTTTAAAAGAATACACCGTATTGGTTGATCCGCCCGTACTGGCGGAAGACAAGGCACCACCGGTCAGTCAAGCGGCAGTACGCGAACCCGTTGAGACTTTTACTCCTGCGCCGGTCCAATCTGAACCTCGACAAACGCGTCCCAGTCCGGCGTCAACACGGGCTGAAACCCAAACCGAACGTCCCAAGCGAGTACGGCCCAAGCCTGAACCGGTTAAGCCCAAGCCTGAACCGGCAATTGACGATGACGTCAAACCGACAGCACCGAAAAACATTTTCAAACCCGCTCCGCAACCGGAAGTGACTGCGGCTGCACCGGGCTCTTTGAATTACGGTGTAGTCAAACGTAAAGATACCTTGTGGCAAATTGCAGAGGACTTAAAAGAAAGTTCCGGTAGTGGTGCCAGTGTCCATCAGCTGATGATGGCCTTACTTAAGTCGAATCCCGACGCCTTTATTGATGGCAACATTAACTTGGTGAAGGCAGGCTTTGTACTGCGAATTGATGATCCTGCCATGTTGGAAGAAATCTCCCAGGCAGAAGCGGTACGTACTTTCAGAAAACAAATGACCGCATGGCGGGCTCGCAGTAAAGGTCGCCTGGTTAAACAAGTGGCCGGCGCCGGCTCCGGTTCTACCGGTAGTCAGGTGGCACCGATTCAGCGGCAGCCCAAGGACAAACCTGCGTCAGCGGCGAAAACCGCAAAAGAGCAAGCGAAGTTGCAACTGGTGCAACCTGGCAAAGATAGTCAAGGTTCAGGTTCCGGTAAGGACGACGCCAAAGTGAAGCAGCTGCGCCAGGACCTATTACTGGCTACCGAGCAATTGGACGCCACCACGGCCGAAGGTGGAGAACTGGATAAGCAGTCCAAAGAGCTAAAGGAGCAACTGGATAATATTCAGCGTTTGATTATGCTCAAGGACGAAGAACTGCAAGCGCTGCAGGGCCAATTAGCTCAAAAACAAGCAGAACAACCGGCAGAAGCCGTCAAGAAACCGGAAGCCGGCAAACCACCGGTTGCCGCTACCGCGCAAGCTCAAACGGAAGACGAATATGCGTTCGACCTGAGTGCATTGGGGCTGAGTTCCGATATGCTGCTGGTGGGCGGCGTCGTGATCCTGCTGCTCCTGGTTTGGTTGTACATGCGGCGTCGCAAAATGCACGATGGGTTTGAAGAAAGCATCTTGAATGTGGGCGGTAACGAATTTGATGCTTCCGGTTTTCCGGCTTCGGGTTTGAGTAGTGGTCAAGCAGAAAGTGCTCTGGTAAGTGATTTCTCCATGAGTGATATGGGGGGCATCCAATCGGATTCCGCCGATGTGGATCCCATATCTGAAGCAGATGTTTATTTGGCTTATGGGCGCCATCAACAAGCAGAGGATATCCTGAAGCAGGCTCTGGAGACGAATCCAGAGCGGCAAGATCTACACTCCAAACTCTTGGAAGTCTATCATGCAGCCAGCAACAAAGACGGGTTTGCGGCACATGCTGAGCAATTCCATCAGTTAATTGGTGGCGACGAGTCTAATGAATACTGGAGCCGAATTGTGGGCTACGGCGCCGAGATTTGTCCTGAACATCCCCTGTTTGGTGGCACGATGATGCCTTCTGACGGCCTGGATATGGACATGGGAATGGACATGGATATGGGGCTCGGTGCGGATGACACCGTTGGAGTTACCACTGACGAGAACGATTTACTCGATTTCGAGTTTAATGAAGACATGTTGGATGACTTGGGCGGCGGCGGCGCAACTGCGGCAGCGGCACCCGCAGAAGACAATTCTTTGGATTTTGATGTGGATGCACTGGATTTTGGTTTGGAAGACAGCTCACCCGCACCAACATCTGCCCCAGCCGTGGAAGCCAAATCCAGCGAAGATGACTATTCCCTGGATTTTGATATGGGGGATTCCGGCTCCGGTTATAATGAGGCAGTGGAAGAACTCAATGAGCCCACCGAGCTGAATTTGTCCATGGATGACTTTTCCTCCGATGCGCAGGGAGACAGTGGTTTGTCTCTGGCGATGGATATGGAAGAAAGTGATCTCTTGGAAGACACTGAAAGCGATACCATCCATGGCGAACCGCTCTCAGACGATTTGGATATGAGTTTGGATCTATCCGATACCTCAGATTTAGGTCTGGATTCTGATGATTTGTCCGATTTCGAGGATGCTTTTTCCAGTGACGAAGATCTGGGTGATGACATTTTTGGGGATGTGGATGAAATCGGAACCAAGCTTGACTTGGCCAAGGCCTATGTGGACATGGGTGATAGCGATGGTGCTCGCAGTATTCTTGATGAGGTGCTGGAGGAAGGGGACGATTCGCAAAAACAACAGGCAGAACAGCTACTACAGCAAATGGGGTAACTCCGCCTTTCCAGGCACCTGGTGGGACCTTAATACCACCCTCAAAAGACAGATTCATTATGCTGCATCCCGTTATCAGGGTTGTTTCGTTTTTCATATTTACAGCGTTTGCCGCCTACGGTCAGTTGGTCCAGTTAGTTGCTCAAGCGGGGTTGTTGCTGCTGTTTTTTCTGTTTGAACCACAATTAATTGTCCGCAGCCGTATAATCATTGTGCGTATGCGTTGGTTGTTTTTGTCCATTTTCATCGTTTATTTAGGTTTTACGCCCGGGTTACCTCTAATTCCGGCCTGGGATTGGTCTCCGTCTGTATTGGGGACGCAATTGGCTATTATGCGCGTGGCTGCGCTCATTTTAATCGTAATGGCCTTGCAGATTCTGCTGCACGGTTTGTCACGTCAAGACTTGGTAGGGGCCGTGCTATGGTTGTTGTATCCAATCAGAAAGCTGGTCGACCACGAGAAACTGGCGGTTCGAATCGGCTTGACTCTGGAGTTAGTGGAACAAGTCGCTTTATTGAATCGTTTGGCGCTTAAATCGCAAGATATCCCTTCAAATGCCGGTTTATGGCAACGAATCAATAATATCAGTGATAACATCGCCACCCTGTTTCAAACAGTCCTGGATAAAGCCATGGCTATGCCCGGACAAACGCTGGAGACACCTGACAGGAACTCTCCACCTCCGGTTCAGTGGATTTTCCCGCTGTTACTGTTGGCCGGTTTTATCCTGTTAGACTGGGAGCAGTGGATGTTGAATTTCGGTGTCGTTTAAATCTTAAAGATTGTTCCAGGTTTGAAACCAAAGGTTTGTTCCAGGGAAAGTTCTCGAATTAGTTGGTCTACCGCCTCCTGGCCGTGGAATTTTTGAATTTCAGCCAATATTAGGCGACTGGCGTTGCGGTTATATCCGCCGCCAAAATTAATTTGTACGGTTAACAGTTCTCGGGCTTTTTCTAGTGTCATGGTCAGTGAATGATGTTTTTCGCGTTGTGAGTGATAAATTTCTTTAAGGAAATAGCGGCCGGTGACAAGCGCTTACCCTTACGGTGTACAATATACCAATTACGCAGTATGGGGAAAGACTCAACTTCTAAAACTGCAAGGCGTTTCAACTCCAGTTCCATATCCAGGGTATGAATGGATACCACGCCTAAACCCAGGCCGGCTTGTACCGCCTGTTTGATTGCTTCATTGCTGCTCATGCTCATGGATGTTGTCATTTCTTTACCCCGATCACTGAAAAACCGCTCAATAGCGGTGCGAGTGCCAGAGCCTTGTTCGCGCACAATAAATGTGTGCTGTAAGAAATCATCCATAGGAATATTACGCCGACCCACCATGGGGTGATCGGGCGGGGCAATGGCAACCAATGGGTTTTCCATAAAAAACTCTGATTCCAAATCCATGTGCCGTGGTGGCTGTCCCATGATGACCATATCCGTATCATTATTTTCCAAGTGTTGCAGCAGGCCTTCCCGATTGGTCACATCCAGGCTGAAATTGATGCCACCGTAGCGTTCTTTAAAAGCGGCAAGAATTTGCGGGGCAAAGTAATTGGCCGTGCTGGCCACAGCAATGGTCAAGGTTCCGTGTTTGATACCCTTAATGTCCTCAATTACCGTCTCCGCTTCACTTATTAATTGTTGAATGGAGCGGGCGTAGTTATACATTTCTTTCCCTGCTTGGGTTAAAAATATCTTTTTACCGATTTGCTCAAACAGTGGAATACCCACGCTTTCTTCTATCTGTTTGATTTGCATGGAAACCGCCGGTTGGGTGAGATGTAACTCGTCGGCTGCTTTGGTATAGCTCAAGTTTCTGGCAACTGCCTCTAAAACGGTTAGTTGACGCAGTGTCACGTGCATAGGAATTTACCCGGAAAGTATTTCAAACACCATTATTCAATATTCCTGCGCCAGAAGCAAAACATAGCCCAAATGGGCTAAAAGGCGAAAAGTTTGTATCAAAATCGATTTTTTTGCCTATTTTGTGGTCTTAACTGTGGAATAATCAGCACTCTCAACATTTTCGCGTTAGCAAGAAAAATACGAAGGATAACGATTGTACACAGGAATTCCCCGCCCAGACTGGAGGCAAGCGATACAGCATTGGCGGCTGGTGGGAAGTTTGTCCGTACTGTTGCATGCATCGATGTTTGTGCCGGGTTTATTTCAACCGCGTGCGGAAAAATTACCGGCTTTGCACGTGCAGATCATTGCCCAGGTGCAGCCTAAGCCGGTGACACAGACGAAGCCAAAGCAAAAACCAAAACAAAAACCAAAGCAAAAAACAAAACAAAAACCAAAGCAAAAACCAAAGCAAAAAACAAAGCCCAAAAAGAAACCGCTGCAGCAAACCAAACAAATACCAATACCCACCCCGGAGCCTCTGCCTGAGCCTCACCTAGAGCCGGAGTCTCAGATAGACAAGCTTGAGCCTGAGCCTGAAATTACCACAGCGCCTTTACCGGTACGTCATGAACCCGCGCCGTTACATCGCTTAACCCGTATTCCCAGCTTAGATATTGTTGAGCCCGTATACCCGGAAATGGAACGATCCCTGGGGCGGGAATTGAATGTGGAAGTCACTTTTATTGTCACGCCAAACGGTCGTGCCGAGGATATTCAAATTATCCGCAGCGGAGGTTCTTTGTTTGACAATGCGGTGATTGCAGCATTGCAGGAAACCAGTTTTACACCGGGCTATATCGAAGATGAACCGGTGGCGGTGTCGGTCACACGTATTATTGAATTTCGCTTGAAATAGAGGGATACTGTCAGGCCGCTTATATAAGGTGTTAAGTTGCAATGGAAGGGAATATGGTGGAAAGTGAAAATTACAGGCCGGCCAAGAGTAGGCTGTGTGTATTAGCGGTATTTTGCTTTTTTTACTCGACCTGCACCCAGGTACGGGCTGAGGAAGCCATGGGGCGCATGGGCAGTGATACAAAAGGTAAGATTATTGAACTCCCTCAACCGGTCTACACTGAGCATCACGATAAATCCCAAACAGAGCATTCTGCCTCAACGAATGGTAATGGTTCGACCGAATTAACGGGTCAATGGCGAGTTTTTGGAAGAGTCCTGGAGAAAGGAACCCGCCGACCGCTGGCTAACGCCACCGTTTATGTGGTGGAACAAGACACGGTGTTTTCGACGACTAAAGCGGACGGTAGTTATGAGTTGCGATTGAGTTCGTCCCAGGAATACCACATTGGTGCGGTGGTGTTGGGTTTTGATAAACCCAAACCGCATAAATTAGCACTATTACCGGGCCGTTCGCAGCAACAGCTTGATTTATATGTATTGCCCACAGTACAGATGCCGGTTGTGCAAGTCTGGGAGAATCGCAATGAGGACAAAGTAGGTAAAACTGTGATATCCGGAAAGGAATTGGAACAAGTCGCAGGGTCAGGAGGGGATCCTTTAAAGGCTGTTCAGTCTTTACCAGGAGCCACCAGTCATCATGACGGTAGTGGTGCTCCGGCCATGCGCGGTTCTCGCCCCGGCGATAACCTATATTATGTAGACGGTATCCCTTTATCCTATATATTTCATATGGGTGGCTTTGTCAGTGTTTTTCCTGCCGGCCTGGTCAGCGATTTTAATATATTTGCATCATCGTTCGGTCCGGCCTATGGAGACGCCACCGGTGCCGTGTTTGACGTGGCGCTGCGCAACCCGCGCCAGGATCGCTTGAGCGCGAATGTAAACTTGAGTTTGGTGAGTTCGGATTTTTTAGTGGAAACCCCGCTTACGGAGAAGCAGTCCGTACTGTTTTCCGCTCGAAGAAGTTATTGGGATATTCTCTTGGGTAAACAGACAGGGGATGACGGGGTTAGTTTTCAGTTTCCATCGTATTACGACTATCTGGGTAAATATACCTGGGATGTCACCGAGCGGGATCGTATTAAAATATATATGAACGGTGCCAGTGATGGGATTGAATTTACGGTACCGGATTCGGCGGATTCGGCTAAGAAAGAACCGGTGTTGGCGGGCCAATCGGAAATTGATGTGGCCTATGATAACCAGTCATTGATTTGGGAGTCACAGCTATCCGGTACAATGAAATATAAACTGATGAGTGGTCATCGTAAGACCCGGCAACGAAGTCGTATTGGTGCCGCGTATGATGTTACCACGTACAATGAGCGTTACTATATTCAAGAAAGTCTGGATTATCAGGTTTCGCAACAGCACAAATTGCAACTGGGCCTGGACTACTCCAAATCCACTTTCAAAATCAAGGCCGATGGCGTCAATCCCTTGTGTACTGAATTCAATTTGGACAACTGTACGCTGAGCACGGCGGAACGGGTTTCATTGGATACGAGTTTTGATGTCCGCAGCTGGGATGGTTTTATCAAGGACCGTTGGAATCTGGTCCCCGATTTAGTGTTGCTTATGGGGTTGCGTCACAGTTCGGAAGACTATTTACGCAACTCGTTTACCGAACCCAAACTCGGCTTGGAGTGGGGCATAGGTAAAGACTCATTGTTTACTCTGGGGTGGGGTAAATACCATCAGATGCCGGAAGGGCGATACATTTTACGAGGTGTGGGTAATCCGCAACTGGACAGTATAGAAGCTGAACACAGTCTTATCGGCTTTAGTCACAAATTGGATAGGTTGTGGGAAATAAAGTCGGAGTTGTACTACAAAACCTTTAGCAATTTTGTCGTGGCGGATCCGGTTACGCGTTACGCCAACGGAGCCGGCGGTAAATCCTACGGATTAGAGTTATTTATAAAACGTAACTCCGAAGCGCCTCTGAATGGCTGGTTGTCCTTAACGCTGTCGCGGTCTGAGCGCACCATCGATAGCACTGGTGACCGTTTCCCCTTTGATTACGATCAACCGGTCATTGCAACCTGGGTGGCCAATTATCGAGCCTCTGCCAATTGGCATTTTGGCTTGAAATGGCGCTATCACACCGGTGCGCGTTATACCCCCATTGTTGACAGCCAGGAAGTCAACACATCGGCGGGTACTATCTACGTTCCGGAGTATGGAGACATTAATTCCGAACGATTGCCGCCGTACCACCGCTTGGATGTCCGCGCGGATCGGGATTTTGTATTTAACCGATGGAAATTCAACACCTATTTTGAAGTGGTTAATCTGTATAATCGATGCAATGTGGCCGGTTACAGCTATAACCCGGATTACAAAAGCAAGGAGGAAAGTTGCCAACTGCCGTTTCTACCGTATTTTGGTTTAGAAGCGCAGTTTTAGATTCCGACTCGATCGCTGAACTTCCTAATTGATACCGCTAACCCAAGCTACATTCCTGGGGTGGGCGAAATTATTTGGGAATAAGAGTTGTGCCCACTCGGGCTTACTCTATAACGTCATAAAAAACCGGAGTTACGGACTCATACATATCCATTAACTTATCCGGTATGGGGCTTCCCGGGCGGCACGGTCCCAATAGGGCAAATAACTCTTGCATGTGAACGTCCAAGGCCTCCTGACTTTCCCATTGTTCATACAACACGAAATTGAACGGATCTTCCCGGTTTTGATTAAAACGATAAAATAAGCAGCCTTTCTTGCCGGCCTTTTGGGAGAGCATTCTAATAAGCTCAATATAGTCGTCCAATTTGTCCTGCTTGATGGTTGCATGAATCATGATGGTCAGCATGTCTCTTCCTTTTGGATTCGATATCAGCTTTCTAAAAGGGAAACCTGAGTCTCTGCGGAGAACTTGTCTATGATAAACAGCAGTTCACAATATTCGCTTTGTTCGTCAACCGGTGTGGGGTCATCCGAGCAACAGCTTCCGGCGATGATGCCGGTATAGAAAATTCCCGTTTTTACTTGAATGGAATGTTCTAGTTCTGCTGAGGCCAGAATCACCACATTTATCGCGGATTCGCTGACCTGGCTGCAGTAACTAAGTCCTTGCTGCAGTGGTAGCGCGGCGGAGTTCAGTTCTTGGACTTCCTGCCTAAACGTTTGATCAAAACCTGATGAACCCCAGGATGTTAATGATTTATGCAATTGCATTTCGGTCCGTTTTCGTCGTTTGATGCCGATATTGTTCCATAAAGACTAAATTATCGCCACCAAATATTGAATTCAAAAAATTGAGATTTTTCGATCATTAACGCCTGCCCGAGCACTTTCCTGGAGTCAGGTCCAGTGTGTAGGGTTTTAGGTTTTGATATGGACTGGCTTATGAGAAACGGGGTACTCCTGTTTACGTCCGGAAGAACAGATCGGGTTGAGTAATCGGACTCTCGGAGTAATTAGAGTCTATGAATTGCGTTGTTAGCGTTATCAAATATACTAAGGGGAGGGAAAATTTATTGAAGTTATACCATTTAGACTTATGTAGTAAACATGGTGATACTATCTTTTAAACTCCCTTTTTTTATTACTTTCATATGGATGTGGAAGCCGGACAATAATGAACGGATGGCGGCGACGGCATGGGCCGTTGGCGCTTTTTTAATAAAGTTTGCCACATTGGGGATCACTGCATCGTTGCCTTTTTACGGTGTCTGGGCATTTGTTGTGGCGTAGGGTGTATATATTGCGGCTTCCTATACAAGGTATACGCTATGGTTTTGGCCGGTAAGCTTTGTTGGAATCGTTGTTATTCTGATATTTAGTTAGTTTTTCAATTGCAAAGGAAATTATATGGGGTGGCCCGATGATGAGGATGGTGATGTTTTTAGAAGACTGGAATTAAATAAATTTGATTTTTCCAGAGAATATGAAATCGATTTTAATGTTGAATTTGAAACTTGGCCGCCGCAAATGGAGGCGTTGGGGGTGTTAAGGGATCGCTACGGAAATATTCGGGTCATTGAACCCGGTGACGACTACAACGGCTATGTTCAGTTGTCTATTGTAAAAAAACTGAATTATCCCTTGGTTATTGAGATACAGGATATTGTTTCCAGACTTATGGCACCTTATGGCGGGGTATGCGATTCATGGGGGGTAATGCAAGACTGAATTATTAATCCAAATGAGTAGCGCGGGCACAAACTTCATGCCCACGCAACTGGTTACATTACCGTCTAAGCCGCAATGGGGATTTAGCGTGAGCTTAGCGACGGTAAAAACATAGGAACATCTTTTTTGTATTGCTCGTATTCAGGCAAAACCTTTTTCAGGTCGTTTTCTTCTAAGCGAACACCAATAAAGATGTAGGCGGTGCACATGATTGCAAAAACCAGGTGGGCAATCGTCATGGTGGGGGTGGCCCACATGCCAATCATCATTCCTACATAGAGTGGGTGACGCATATGCCGATATAAAAAAGGCGTTTTAAATTTAACCTGAGTATACGGCTGGTTGCGAAAATTCAACCATACCTGTCTTAAACCGAACAAATCAAAGTGGTTTATTTGAATGGTAGCCGCAAACAGTATCGCCCAGCCCATCGTGAAGGCAGCATAAATTGCTGTGACCGCAACGGGGTGGGTAACATGCCAGATAGCTCCGCCCAGGGGTTCCCAGAAATAAACGATTGCCGCCAGCAGCACGGTGGAGGCCAGCACGTAAGTACTGCGTTCCATTGGCTCCGGGACTATCTTAGTCCATAAGCGTTTAAAACCTGGGCGTGCCATAATGCTGTGTTGCAGAGCAAATGCACCAAGTAGTCCCAAGTCAACCAGCAAAGCATGAATAGTATCTGTTTGTGCAACCGTATCTAAAGAAGGTGTTACCCACAGGTTGCCGATAAACAAAATGGCATAAGTAAATACCAGCAAAAAGGCAAGGTAGGCAAAAACTCCATATAATAAAGTCAGGGATTTTTTCAGTGGTTTCATATTGGTTCTCCTGTTAGTAAGTACTATAAGCCCGGTGGCTCATGATTTCGAAAAACTTCCATAGCAAGGACATAATTTCTGATTGGGTCGCCATGGTACGCTTACATCCCGATCAAGGATGCGCTGAACCCCTTTTTGTGGATTCGATCCAGAATGTTCAAAGCGCGTATTTTTGTGGCATCGTAGACCAGCAAGACAATGCTGGGGCGTACTTGCATACGTTCGAAGTGAAACACGCCTGCGAGAGCGCGAATCTGTTCAGCAATCTCGCTAAACTGCTGATCCTCCGTGAGTTTGGGGATGTGGATCATAACATCGGTGTGTGTCTGCATAGTCTTTCTCCTGATAATTGAGTTGTGCTTGATGGGGAGAAAGTTTAGGTAGATCACTGTTTTTAAAATACTCGCATTTGTGTAGTATCTAACTACAGAAAATGGAGTAACGAACTACAGAATCTGTTTTATAAATCCCTAAAGAAATTGGAGTGCTACATGGAGTATGGTCAGTTTTGTCCGGTGGCGAAAGCGACAGAAATCCTGGGAGAAAAGTGGACTATTCTCATTGTACGGGAACTGCTGTTGGGAGCGACCCGATTCAATGAGTTACAGCGGGGTCTGACTCAGATATCACCCACATTACTGTCCAAACGCCTTGATACTTTAGAACACTACGGACTTGTGCTTAAAAAGAAAATCCCGGGGCAGAAAGGCCATGAATACTTTGCAACAGAGTCCTGCCGGGAGTTAACCCCTATCGTATTCAAATTGGGAGAATGGGGGATGCGTTGGGCAAGGTCTAAATTGTCAGAGAAAGACTACGATGTGGAGCTGCTGATGTTGTACCTGCAGCGGAGTATTATTCCGGAAAAACTGATTGGTAAGGAAACCGTTGTTCGTTTCCAATTCACGGATATCAAGGAATACCCAAGCTGGTGGTTGGTGGCGCAGGGCAGCGAATTGGATGTGTGTACCAACGACCCGGGAAAAGAGGTGGATGTGTATTTCACTTCAACCGTACGAACCCTGGCGGATATCTGGATGGGGGATCGTAGCTACAAACAGGCCCAACGAGAAGGCGATATGACCATCGTGGGTAATCCCATGTTGATTCGAGATATTACGGCCTGGATGGCTAATAGCATTTACGCTGACTTGCCGCCGGCTAGTGAGATTTAGCGAAACGCATATTCACAAAATACAAAATAACTAATTCAACAAAGTCGCCAATCGTTTACGGTATTGGCGTACCAAATCATTATTACCCAGCAGAGTGAAAATGGAGACGGCGGTGTGTCGTCCTATGTCATCTTTAAAACCGCGGTCGGTTTTGATGATTTCGAACAGTTGTTCGAATGCTGCCTCATAATCCTGCGAGCCGATGTAGTGATTGGCCAGGTCCAAGCGTGATTGCAGGTCTCCGGGATTTGTTGCGATGTTTTGTTGTAAAGTGTTCAGATCGGGAAGATGTCGGAGGTTTTCCTGTAACTCTATTTCCGCAGTTAGTTTGACCACATCTTCCTCTTGGCGGACATTCACGGGTAAATGTTCAATAATGGCTTTGGCCTCATCGATTTTCTTTTGTTGCAGAAGCAAAGCGGCTTGATCTAAATTAATTTTGTGATTGTCGCTGTCCAGGTTCGCCGCTTGTTGCAACAACTGCTGAGCCTCATCGAGACGTCCTTCAGCTCGCGCATTCAGGGCTTGTTGGCGTAACTCTTCCGCCGGGCTGGGAATGATTTTTGCCAAAAATTGGCGTAGGGCCGACTCGGGTAGAGCACCGGAAAAACCGTCAACGACAGCACCATTAACCACGGCGCGCACATCGGGGATGCCTCGAACGCCAAACTGCGCCGCCAATGTGGATTGTTCGTCAGAGTTCACTTTGGCCAGGAGAAATTTTCCACCATATTCATCCGCCAGTTTTTCCAGGAGAGGTTTGAGCGAACGGCAAGGGCCACACCAGGGCGCCCAGAAATCCACCAGAACCGGGGTGCTATGCGAAGCTTCAAGGACCTTTTCCTGAAAGTTGCTGCTGTCGACGTCAAAATGAAACATCAATAACTCTCTGTATTTTCTGGTTATTCCAAAGTAAAACTGGCGCGCTTAATGAATAAATCCACAGGTAAAACTATAGTATCAATGTAAGTCTATGTAAGGGTTAACAAGCAATTTTCAAGCCGGTGGTCTAATGCGTTTCCAGGACAAGCACTTCCTACGAGAAAAAATCCGTGCCGCATATTTGGCGGATGAGGCGGTTTGTCTACAGCAATTATTGAGTCAGTTCCAGCACAACAGCACGGACAGCGAGGTCGTGAGGGATCTGGCGCGTCGTTGGGTAGTGGCGGTAAGGGACAAAAACGCGGATAGCGGTGGCATTGATGCTTTTTTGCGCGAGTATGATTTGTCCTCTAAGGAGGGTGTGTTGCTATTGTGTTTGGCTGAGTCTTTGTTGCGTATTCCCGATTCCAAAACTGCAGACCAACTGATTAAGGATAAGTTGTCCCAAGCCGATTGGCTGGGCCATATGAATAAGAGCCAGTCCTTGTTTGTTAATGCGGGGACTTGGGGTTTGATGTTGACTGGACGCATGGTGCAGCTCGATGCGAATCAGTTATCGGATCCTGGTAGTTTTTTTGGAGCGTTGGTGGCGCGGTTAAGTGAGCCGGTGGTCCGGACGGCCATGAAAGAAGCGATGAAAAATGTCAGTCAACAGTATGTTATGGCCGACACCATAGAAGCAGCCATACGGCGCAGTAAAGGTGACGAATTCAAGGCTAATTTGTTTTCCTTCGATATGTTAGGTGAGGCTGCCATTTGCCAGGCAGATACCCGGCGCTATATTAAGGACTATACCCAGGCCATAATAGCCGCAGCCTTACGTGATCGTAATCCAGGTGGTCAGGAACTGGGTGATCAGTTGCCGCAGCATTGTGTGAGTATTTCAGTGAAACTCTCCGCCTTGCATCCGCGATACGAATATTCCCAGTCTCAAAGGGTTATACAGGAACTGTTTCCTGAATTACTGAGCTTGGCTGTGTTGGCACGACAACACCAAGTGGGAATTACGCTGGACGCTGAAGAAGCCGATCGCCTGGAACTTATGCTGGACTTATTTGAGCAACTGTTGTGTCACGAGCAGTTGCAGGGATGGGGTGGTCTGGGGCTGGCGGTACAAGCGTATCAAAAACGAGCTCCGGCCGTACTGCAGTGGTTGGAGGCTTTGGCCCAGGAAAATCAGTGTCAGATCCCGGTGCGTTTGGTCAAAGGGGCCTATTGGGATTCGGAGATTAAATGGGCCCAAGAACAGGGATTAACGACGTATCCGGTATTTACCCGTAAAGAACACACCGATGTATCCTATTTGCTTTGTGCTCAGATTTTGTTGCAGTCCACCTGGTTTTACCCTCAGTTTGCCACGCACAATGCCCATACTCTGGCTTGTATTACGGTAATGGCGAAATCTGCGGATAATACTCACTATGAGTTGCAGCGCCTACACGGCATGGGCGAAGACCTGTACGCAGCTTACGCCCAAAAAGCAGATGCCCGACCCTGTCGTGTATACGCGCCGGTGGGGGCTCATGAAGATTTATTACCTTATTTGGTAAGGCGCTTATTGGAAAACGGTGCCAATACTTCGTTTATTAACCGCATCAGCGACCCTGCGGTACCGATGGAATCGCTTATCCATCACCCGGTGGCATTAGTGCAGGCCAGGGAGAAAGCCAGTGCAGACGAGTGTGTTGCTGTTAATGGTGTTGTATTGCCACCTCAATTGTATCGCGATCGTCTTAACTCCGCAGGGATGCTATTGGCAGACCCTCTGGTGAGGCATGAGTTTAAACAAAAAATGCAGTTTTTCTTGCAAAAACATTGGGGGGAGGACTTCGGAACCCCCATGTTTAGCCCGGCTGATACCCAACATCAGGTTGGCCACAGCCGTGTGTTAACAGATGGAGAGCTGGATAAGGCTCTGGTTCAATCCCACGAAGCTTTTGCCGATTGGAGTAGGAAGTCCATAGAACAGCGAGCGCAATGCCTGGAGCGGATGGCGGAATTGCTGCAGCAACACCGTTTGGAACTGGTGGCGTTATTAGCCCTGGAAGCGGGCAAGTGTATCAAGGATGGAGTGGCTGAAGTTCGTGAAGCTGTGGATTTTTGTCGCTACTATGCCGTGCAGTTGCGGCAGCAATTTGTGAGCGTATTACCAGATGGCGTGACCGGGGAGCGTAATGAGCTTAGCCTGCATGGGCGTGGTGTGTTTCTGTGTATCAGTCCCTGGAATTTTCCTTTAGCTATTTTTACCGGTCAAGTTGCTGCGGCGCTGGCGGCGGGTAATACGGTATTGGCCAAACCTTCGTTGGCGACTTTCTTGATTGCACGTGAAACGGTGCGTTTATTTCACGAAGCGGGTGTACCGCAATCGGTATTGCACTTATTAGCGGTTTCGGGTGAGCAGGTACAGCGCCGGGTATTGAATCGGTCACAGTTGGCGGGGGTGGCTTTTACCGGCTCCACACAAACGGCCAGGATTATCTACCGTGAGTTGGCAAAAGGCGATGGTCCTCTTATACCACTAGTGGCTGAAACAGGTGGCATTAATACCATGATTGTGGATAGTTCGGCTTTACCGCAACAAGTGGTGAAGGATGTTTTGTTGTCCGCATTCAATAGTGCAGGACAGCGGTGTTCGGCATTGCGTCTACTGTGTTTACAGGACGATATTGCCGAGCCGGTTCTACAGCTTCTACGTGGTGCGATGCAGGAGTTGAAAATAGGTTTTCCCTGGGATTTGAGTGTGGATGTGGGGCCGGTCATCGATGTTCAGTCCCGGAAACGAGTTCTGGCACATATTCAGGCCATGCGAGACAAAGGCTATATCGTGTTTCAATTGGAGTTACCGCCTGGTTGCGATACCGGTTATTTTATTGCTCCTGCTGTCATAGAAATTCAGAAATTTGAAGATTTGCAACAGGAGATTTTTGGTCCTGTGCTTCACATTTTGCGATTTAAGCAAAATCAATTAGCAAATCTACTGCAAAGCATAAACGCCAGTGGTTATGGTTTGACCATGGGGCTGCACAGCCGTTTGGAGTCCGCGATGGATAAAGTGCGGCTGCAAGCGCGGGTCGGGAATCTCTATGTCAATCGCAATATGATTGGCGCAACTGTCGGGGTACAACCCTTTGGCGGTGAAGCTTTGTCCGGTACCGGTCCTAAGGCCGGTGGACCACACTATCTATATGCGTTTGCAACAGAGCGGGTATTAACAGTAAATACTGCAGCCATTGGCGGTAATACCCAGTTATTGTCCGGCGTTTCTACCGACTCACCACCGTATTCAGATTGTACTGATATTTGAAACTACCCAAATCACTGGTAAATCTTTCATAATTCGGTACAATTTTTTCTCAACGAATTCACCCGCACGTGGCTATGAATCGAATGGTTAAAGTTCCCTGGCAATTATTGGCGCTATTGGTGTTTTTAAGCTTAGTGTTTTTAAGCTTATTGTCTTGTGGTGATCCCTCACAGCAGCCTTCTGCATCTGATGCAGCAGAAAACATCCGGGTCTTGGATTTGGATTCCGACGACAATTACATTGAAAAAGGCGATTTCGATACGCTGCAACAACGGGGACAAATTCGAGTGGTGATGCCACGCTTTGGCAACCAGGACGGTTTTTTGCCGCGTCAGGGCAGTCCTTTAAATGTAGATATAGAACTTCTGCACCGCTTTGCTGAACGCGAAAAGCTCAATGTGGTTTGGGTATTCGTGGATAGTTTTGAATTGACCGGCCAAGCGTTGCTGCAAGGCAAAGCAGACATTATAGCTGCCAATATGACAGTGACACCGGAGCGAAAAAAACAGTGGTTATTCACGGTGCCGGTTGCCATTGTGAAAGAACAACTTATCGGATCCAGCGGCGCGCGCATCAGCAAACCCAGCGAGTTGACCGGCAAGCAAGTAGCTGTGAAAAAAACCAGTAGTTTTTGGGATACAGCACAAGCACTTAAAAGGGCGAATTCCAAAGTCTCTATAGAGGAAATTGAGACGGGGGCGCAGACGGACTCCATTTTGGATGATATCGCGCAAAGCAAGAATCGCTACACCATATTGGACAGCAACATTGCGGCTCATGTGCTTAGCTATCGCGACGATCTGGCGATTGCTTTTGATGTGAGCGGTGAACGGGCTATTGCCTGGGCGGTGCGGCCCCAGGCTGCAACCTTAAAACAAAAGCTGGATCAGTTTTTGTCACAGGAGAAACTCACACAAAAGACCCAGTCGGTTTATACGGCGGATTTTACCGAAATCAAAAATCGTAAAGTACTGCGGGTTTTGACGCGCAATAGTGCCGCCACTTATTTTTTGTGGCGAGGTGAACTGGTGGGGTTCGACTATGAACTGGTGCAGAGGTTTGCACAACAACATGGATTGCGATTGGAGGTGGTCGTGCCGCCATCACGAGAGCTATTGTTACCGTGGCTAAAGCAGGGTAAGGGCGATTTGATCAGCGCTTCTCTGACCATTGATCCTGCGTGGGCTGCGCAAGGCGTGAGTGCAAGCCGGAAAATCAATCAAGTCAGTGAAATGTTGGTGAGTCGAAGCGATGATCCCTTGGGTCAAGTGAAGGGCTTGCACGGTCGTACTGTGGTAGTAAGAGGCAGCAGTTCCTACTGGAAAACGTTACAGAAATTACAACAACAACTGCAACAACAGGGGCTGAAATTCAAGCTTAAAAAAGCACCTGAAACCCTGGAAACCGAGGAGATTATTGCAAAGGTAGCGCAAGGTGAGTATGACCTCACTGTAGCCGACAGTCACATTCTTGATATTGAGCTCACTTGGCGTGAGGATATCAAAGGAGCTTTTACCTTGGGGCAACCGGTGGACCATGCCTGGGTGGTGCGCAGCGAAGACCAACTGCTGCTGGAGGAAATCAACCGTTTTATCAAGAAAGAATACCGCGGTGTGTTCTATAATATGACCCGCAATAAGTACTTTAAAAAGCCCCATGCTATTGCCAAACGTTTACAACAGCGTGTGGATGGTGGTAATGGTGCGGCCTTATCGCCCTATGATGAGTTAATGCAAAAATATGCCAAACAATACCAGTTGGATTGGCGTTTGTTAGTGTCGCAAATGTACCAAGAAAGCCGCTTTGATCCCAACGCCAAGTCCTGGGTGGGGGCAAAGGGGTTAATGCAGGTGATGCCACGCACGGCAAGGGAACTGGGTATCAGTCAACTGGAAGTGCCGGAAAATGGTATCAAAGCAGGAGTCAAATACATGAACTGGCTCATGGATCGTTTTGAGCATGAATTACCGGTTAAAGATCGTATGTGGTTTGCTTTGGCAGCGTACAATGCGGGCTTGGGGCATGTGAATGACGCCCGGCGCCTGGCACGTAAGAAAGGTTGGAAGTCCAACCGCTGGTTCGGTCATGTAGAAAAGGCCATGCTGTTATTGTCCAAACGAAAATATGCTCAACAAGCGGCGCACGGTTATGTGCGGGGGCAGGAGCCTGTGAACTATGTGCGCTCCATTCGTGATCGATATCAGGCCTATCTGCGGCTTACAACAGATAGAACCGCTTTTTTGGGTTACCACCATTTATCAAAATAGACCCGTTCCGCTGCCACGCCGCACTGGATCAAACGTTCATTGACATGATCCACCATATTCGGTGGGCCACAAAGGTAGAATTGCGCCTGGTCCAGCAGTAAAGGATTCAGCATGGCGTCATTGATGCGACCGTGGTAGGTTGCTTTGGGATTTTGTTCCTTGGTCGTGGTAATGCTAAAGTCAAAGTCTGCGGTTTTGCGCAGTTGTTGCAGTTCCTCATGGAATATACATTCGTCCAGGGTGGTGCAGCTGATAAGGAAGCGGATGGGGTAAGTGTATTGATTTTGCAAAAGGGACTTCGCCATGCACAATAGAGGCGCAATGCCGGTGCCGCCGGCGATGAAGACCATAGGACCGGTCGGGTTTTGAGGTAACACAGTATCGCCTTGCGCTGCACTGATCTGCAAAGGTTCACCCGTTTTTAACTGATGTAAATACCCGCTGATTGGAATTTGCGTTACATGTTTTACCGCAATCTCAATGCTGTTGTTGCTATTGGGTATGGAACTGATGGAATAAGCAGCAGCCTCGGTTTTGCCGTCTCGGTTCGCTTCGACTAATACCCATTGGCCGGGTATAAAGGACAGGGGCGGTTCGCAGGATAACTCTAATAGCTTAACCGTAGGTGATAAGGCTTGAATAGCGGTGATTTTAGCGCTGCTTAATGTCATGAGAATGCTTTCGTTGCTTGTTGGATTGCGTTGGTTTGAACTCAGGATTCAACAGGGGTGTCAGCGCTGTTGCCCCAGTCAGACCAGGAGCCCGGATAACCGCGAACATGGTTGAAGCCCAAATGTTTCAAGGCGATATAGCTGAGTGCAGAGCGATGGTGGGTTTGGCAATATACCACCACTTCGTGTTCCGAATGGATGTTGTAGTGCTGCAACAGGCTGTGCAGGTCGACGTCAGTTTTGAGTCTGAGATTGTTGGCTTGATCCATTAAGAGTAACCAATCAATGTTCACCGCTCCGGGAATATGTCCGCCACGTTCAGCAAACTTTTTCTCGCCACTGAATTCCTGGGCGGAGCGAGCATCCAACAGTTTGACTGCATCACTGTTTAAATTGTTGAGAATGAATTCGCGGTCGGCGACCACGTGAGTGGATAAATCCAGGTCAAATGAACCCGCAGCGGCAGTATTGTTTTTGTTTTCCATGGGACGGTTTTCCGCGCTCCAGGCATGTAATCCGCCGTTCAGCAAAGAGGTGTGTGAGTGTCCCATCGCATGCAAGGTCCACAACAGGCGAGCCGCTTTACCGCCACCCTCATCGTCATAAGCCACAACTTGCTTGTTTTGTTGTAAACCGATACTGGCAGCCAGCGCGTTGAGTTGCGTCGCCTCGGGTAACAGGCCCATTACCGGCGGCCGGGCGCTAATAACTTGTGGGTATTCTATGTGGATCGCCCCTGGGATATGGGCGGCTTGGTATTGCTCATTTTTACAAAGATCCACGATGATAACGTCATCATTGTCCAGGTTTTGCTCCAGCTGATCGGTTTCCAGAAGCAACGGAATATCGGTAGCCATGGTGACAAGAGGTCCTCTCGGTAATTAATTTAAGCTCAGAAGTCCAGTATGAACAGACGAGGCTGAAAATACAGGTATATGGGGGCCATTTCCAAGTTTTTCAACGAAGCCATAAGATTTTGTTACCAAATACTGTTCAAAGCGTCAGTTCCCTGAAGAGGGAACTTATGTGGTGACCGGCTCGGGAGCGGAAGGGGCCGATAGACGGATTTGCAGACGCATATTACTTACTGAGGTGGCGTATGCCAATGCGGTTTCTTCCGATATGCGATCGTCACAATACAGTTGGAACAAAGACTGATCCATTGTGCGCATGCCACTGTTGGTGTCCTTGTCCATTACTTCGGTGAGATGGTCAAATTGTCCCCGACGAATCAAGTCACTGGTACGGGGGGTGTTTAACAATAACTCCAAGGCTACCGCTCGGTCGCCAAAGACGCTGGGTACCAGAATTTGCGATACCACGGCTTTGAGGTTATTGGCCAATGAGGTGCAAAGTTTGTCCTGCATGTCTTTGGGGAACATGTGCAGGATGCGCTCTAAGGCCTGGCTGGCGCTGTTCGCGTGAATTGTCGCCAGGCACAAATGCCCTGTGTCGGCAAACTCCAGTACGTCTTCCATGATCAGTCTTTCGCGAATTTCCCCCACCATAATCACGTCGGGAGATTGGCGCAGGACGTTGATCAAAGCGTTATGATACGAGGTGGTATCAGAGCCGATTTCCCGCTGGTTAACGATGGATTTTTTGTGTTGGATGACGTATTCAATGGGATCCTCCACAGTAACCATATGGCTTAATTCGGTTTCATTGCGGTAATCGATCATGGCTGCCAAGGTGGTGGATTTACCGGCACCGGAGGGTCCGGCCACCAATACCAGGCCGCGCTTCATCATAATAATATCTTGCAAAGGGCTGGCGATGCCCAGTTGTTCAAATTTGGGAATGGTGTCAGGGATGGAGCGGATAACCATGGCTACTTCATTGCGCTGGAAAAACAAGTTGAAGCGGAATCGACCGATACCCGGAACGCTATGGGCAATATTGGCTTCACGGTTTTCTTCGAAAGCCTGCATTTGTTCTTCGTTCATGATGAGCGCGGCCATTTGCTTGGTTCGGCCGGGGCCTAATGGGGTTCCATCATAAGCATGCATTTTGCCGTGCACTCGTAAAGCCGGAGTGGAGCCGGTGCTTAAAAACAGATCGGAAGCCTTGTTGGCCACCATATCTTTTAATAATTTGGAAAGTAGATCCATTGCCCCTGTCTTTGATTTTTCCACTAAAAATAAACGGATATTTGAGTCACAGCCAGACTCATTCAGAGTTTCTCGGTAAGTATTACATTATTTTATGTCTTATGGGAACCTTTGAACGGCTTGTGTTTTAGTCGCGACGGGGTCGTGGTCGCAAAGGAATAATTTGTGCCTGGGTTTTACCTTGGGGATATTGCCGGGGTACTTTAGGGTGCAGAAAAAACTGGGTGTGGCCGGGGTTTTGCTCTGTGCCCGGCTCTTCTTCCACGCGCGTGACCGATAAAACATCAAAGGTATCGAAATCAACATGTTGTGAAAGAGATAGAGTAAACTCAAATAAATTGTCGCGGCAATCCCGGATACCGATTTCCCGTAGCATTTGCGGAGTGACTTTTGTGAAGGGTTTGACTGACATGCCTATTTTGTCGGCGAAAGGCTGTCGCTCCTTGACGACAGCGTCAAGGTCAATTGTTAAACTGTGCTCCGCCTCACAGAATTAGCGGTTTAAACTACTGTTTCAACTCTTCGGTCAAATGGGGATTGATGGATTGAAGTATGGATTTAAAAATTTTGGGATTTCCGGCCACGACATTGCCGGTTTCCAAATAGCGGTGGCCGCCGCTGAAATCGCTGATTAAACCACCGGCCTCTTGAATGATGAGAGCACCTGCGGCCATGTCCCAGCGGTTGAGGCCAATTTCCCAAAAACCATCTAAACGGCCGGCGGCAACATAAGCGAGATCCAGAGCCGCCGAACCGGCGCGACGTATGCCGGCCGTCATGGGAAACAGGGCCTTGAACGTGGCTAGATACGCGTCCAGGTGTTGCTGCATTTTAAATGGAAAACCCGTGCCCAGCAGTGCACCGTTCAAGTCAGAGTGTTTGGATACTCGAATGCGGCGATCATTTAACTGTGCTCCGCTACCTCGAGAAGCTGTAAATAACTCCTGACTCAGGGGGTCGTACACCACAGCGTGTTCCAAACGGCCTTTATGCTGTAAGGCGATGGATACGGCAAACTGTGGGAAGCCGTGTAAAAAATTGGTGGTGCCGTCCAGGGGATCAATGATCCAGAGGTAGTCGCCATCGCCCTTCTGCGAGCCGCTTTCCTCCGCCAGAATACCGTGACTGGGAAAGGCCTTGCGCAAGGTGTATATGATTTCCTGCTCTGCTTTTTGGTCAACCTCAGAGACAAAATCATTGCTGGATTTGGTGGTTATATTAAGTTGTCCGATCCGGTCCATGGAGCGAACAATAATGTTTCCTGCTGAGCGCGCGGCGCGAACAGCGATATTAAGCGTAGGATGCATAGGATGTATTCAGCTAAGTAAAAGTTCGGGTTTCCGCATAGAGCGTTGGGGCGGCAAATGTATCAAATTCACACCTAAATTGCCATTTTTCAGTCAGTAAATACCCGTTAAGGTGCGAATTAAAGTTACAATAGGGTTTTTTGTGCTCAGGGCTGTGGTAACTGGAATTATGCTGGAAAATATACAAATTGTATTGGTAAACACGTCCCATCCGGGAAATATCGGCGGCGTGGCTCGAGCCATGAAAAACATGTGTCTGGAGAATTTACGCCTGGTAGATCCGGTTTTGTATCCCCATGCCCAAGCCACGGCCAGGGCATCCGGCGCGGATGATGTGCTGCAAAAAGTACAGGTATTCTCCACTCTGGCGGATGCTCTAAAGGACTGCAGTTTGGTGCTGGGTGCCAGTGCCAGACTGCGTCGTTTGGCTTGGCCGGAACTTGACCCGAGACAATGCGCCAGTGAGTCTCTGCAACGGGCCGGAGCCGGAGAAACAGTAGCAATCGTGTTTGGTCGGGAAAATTCCGGGCTGACCAACGAAGAGTTGGAATTGTGCCACTATCTTGTACATATCCCCAGTAATCCCGAGTACAGTTCCTTGAACTTGGCGGCTGCGGTTCAAGTCATTGCCTATGAACTGCAAATGGCTTCCCGGGAACCACCGCAAGTGATGGACAATGAAGCAGCGGCGGCGAGTTCAGAGCAGATGGAATTGTTTTACGAGCACTTATTTCACGTTATTTCCGAGATTGGCTTTCTCAGTCAGGACCATCCTCGTAAAATGATGCGCCGCTTAAGGCGTTTGTTTAATCGAGCTCAACTGGATGTGGTGGAGCTTAACATTATGCGTGGAATACTCTCGACAGTGCAGAAAAACAGAAAACCCTAGTGCAAAACTTCACTGCGGTTGCCCGGCCTTGTAATCTGTTGCATAGGCCACTATTTAAGTAAGATAAAGCGCAACCGCGCAGCAACAATGCGTTGTTAAACCAAAAAGGTTCCCATGAGACAGTTTTTCAAGCGAATAAAAGAAGATGTGGCTTGTGTATTTGACCGAGACCCTGCCGCTCGCACTTTCTTCGAAGTTATTACCACTTACCCCGGAGTGCATGCGGTGATCATTCACCGACTCAGCCACGCTTTGTGGGTACGGGATTTTTTCTGGTTAGCGCGAGCCATTGCCGGGTTTGCCCGCTGGATTACGGGAATTGAGATTCATCCCGGTGCCAAAATCGGAAGGCGCTTTTTCATCGATCACGGTATGGGGGTGGTGATTGGAGAAACGGCGGAAATTGGTGATGATTGCACTCTATACCATGGGGTGACCTTGGGCGGCACCAGTTGGGAAAAAGGCAAACGTCATCCGACGCTTAAAAATGACGTGGTGGTGGGTGCCGGTGCCAAGGTGTTGGGGCCCATCACTTTGGCCAGTGGAGTGCGTGTTGGTTCCAATGCCGTGGTGGTCAAAGATGTGGCTGAAAATTGTACGGTTGTGGGTGTGCCCGGACGAGCGGTAGGTACCCACACTTCCTCTCCAGAAAACGATCATCGGCATGATATGGCCAAAAAAATGGGATTTGATGCCTATGGCGTTACCCGGGATGCGCCGGATCCAGTGGCTCACGCCATTAATTGTATATTAGACCATACCCACGCTGTAGATAAGAAAATCGAAGCCATGTGTGCTGCTCTGAAAGCCATGGATGCGGAATTTAAGGATGTTGAATTACCAGAGCTGGAATCTTGTGAAATCGGGATGCAAGACGCTCATCCAAAAAGCGCTGCGGACGATAAACTGACTAACCCTTCGGAGAAGGGGGGGATATAATACTTGACAAAATAGGTCTGGTATTATTAATATTACTACAGCGAGTGTGTAATAGTACACTCAATTTATTCCCTGTACTACCGGACAGGGTATAACATTATAAAATTCAGTAAAAAAGCTTTGAAAATCAAAGGAAATTTATTATGAGATTGACAACTAAAGGCCGCTACGCGGTTACTGCTATGTTGGATTTGGCTGTTCACGCTACTGAAGGGCCGATTACTTTAGCCGACATTTCCCAGCGACAAGGTATTTCTTTGTCATATCTGGAGCAGTTATTCGCAAAATTGCGGAAGCGGGAATTGGTTTCCAGTGCACGAGGCCCGGGTGGCGGTTATCGTCTGAGTCGCGATTCCAATGACATCAATGTTGCGGACATCATTGCCGCCGTGGATGAAAAAGTAGATGCTACTCGTTGTTCCGGTGAGCAGGGGTGCCAAAATGGCGAACGTTGCTTGACGCATCAGCTGTGGACTGACTTGAGTGATTTGTTGTACGACTTTCTGCACGGCATCACGTTGGGCAAGTTAGTTGAACAACGTCATGTGAAAGATGTGGCCGCACGTCAGGATCAACTGCATAACAGCAACAAAAACGCTGCTGCGGCAGATGACGCCTCTACTGAACGCAACGATAATATACTGGCAATGTAAGCGTTTGGTCGGTTCTCGTGTTTCCCCGTGAGCTCACGGGGGAGGCGAGTTTCCGGCACAAAACCGGGTATAAGTCCTGGTTTTTAGATATAAAATTTTGGGGGAGATCGCAGTCGTCTGAAGTCGGCGGTGGATCGGGTGCATTTCACGCGTGCACTATAGCGTTTATTGAAACGATTGATTGTTATACACTTGGGCTCGTAAACCCGCTGTTCGAGGTTGAAGTTTCCAGACACCTGTTCCCACGCATGCGGTTAATACCAGAGATTCA
Source organism: Gammaproteobacteria bacterium (assembly GCA_029882975.1). Taxonomy (NCBI): domain Bacteria; kingdom Pseudomonadati; phylum Pseudomonadota; class Gammaproteobacteria; species Gammaproteobacteria bacterium. Next base: position 20,916 of record JAOUJW010000015.1, on the reverse strand, counting down.
CGGAGTATTTGATGAATAAACCCATTTATATGGATTATGCGGCCACCACTCCAATGGACCCGGCCGTTGCAGAAAAAATGACCCAGTATTTAACGCTGGAGGGTGAATTCGGTAATCCGGCATCGCGTTCCCATGCTTTCGGTTGGAACGCAGAAACTGCCGTAGAAGAAGCCAGAAACCAGGTTGCCGCATTGGTCAACGCAAACCCTAAGGAAATCGTCTGGACTTCAGGAGCCACAGAGTCCGACAATCTGGCCATTAAAGGCGTGGCGCATTTTTACAGCAAAAAAGGCAAGCACATCATCACTTCCAAAACAGAGCACAAAGCAGTTTTGGATACCTGTCGCCAGTTGGAACGGGAAGGTTTTGAAGTCACGTATATGGACCCGGAGCCCAACGGTTTAATTGATTTGCAAAAACTGGAAGCTGCCATGCGAGCGGATACCATTTTGGTTTCCATCATGCATGTAAACAATGAAATTGGCATTATTCAGGACATTGCCGCCATCGGCGACATGACCCGGTCCAAAGGCATTATTTTTCATGTAGACGCAGCTCAAAGCGCGGGCAAGGTGGATATTGATCTGGAGCAATTAAAAGTGGACTTGATGTCCTTCTCCGGACACAAAGTTTACGGTCCCAAGGGTATCGGTGCCCTTTACGTTCGACGTAAGCCTCGGGTCCGACTGGAAGCCCAAATGCACGGTGGCGGTCATGAACGCGGTATGCGCTCCGGTACTCTGGCCACTCACCAAATCGTGGGGATGGGCGAGGCTTTTAGGATTGCCAAAGAACGCATGGCGGACGATCGTAACAAAATAGCCGCATTGCGAAACCGTTTATACGAAGGTCTCAAGGGTTTGGAAGAAGTGTACATCAATGGTGATTTGGATCATGGTGTGCCCAATATTCTTAATGTCAGTTTTAATTTCGTGGAAGGTGAGTCATTGATCATGGCCTTAAAAGGTCTGGCGGTGTCTTCCGGTTCAGCTTGCACTTCCTCCAGTCTGGAGCCCTCCTATGTGTTACGGGCTTTAGGTCGCAGTGACGAATTGGCCCACAGTTCCATACGTTTCAGTATTGGCCGGTTTACCAATGAGGCGGATATCGATTTTGCCATTGAGCAAATCAACCACGCGATTGGAAAATTGCGGGAACTGTCCCCATTATGGGATATGTATAAGGATGGTGTTGATTTATCCACGGTGAAATGGGCAGCGCACTAATCCCGCGCTCACATGGAACGGGTGATAGTGCTGAGTTAGGTTGTTTGGTTGGATTAATTGGAATATTAAGTTATGAGCATCACATTAACAGAGTCCGCGGCAAATCGCGTGAAATCTTTTCTGGAAAACCGGGGCAAGGGCGTAGGCTTGCGTTTGGGTGTAAAAACCACCGGTTGCTCGGGTATGGCCTACATTATGGAATTTGCCGATGAGGTTCAGGCAGAGGATACTGTGTTTGAACATCACGGTGTTACTCTGATCGTAGACCCCAAAAGCTTGATTTACCTGGATGGTACCGAGTTGGATTATGGTAAAGAAGGATTGAATGAAGGTTTCCAGTTTAACAATCCAAACGAGAAGGATCGTTGCGGTTGCGGTGAAAGTTTTACTGTTTAAAGTAGTGACGCAAACGCAAGTAATAACACAATGACCACGGTGAATCTCACCAGTAATTATTTTGAGCTGTTTGAATTGCCGGTTTCCTATGATGTCAATCTCCAGGATTTAAGCGAAAGATTTCGCCGGTTGCAATCCATCGTACACCCTGACAACTTTGCCAATAAAGGCGATGCTGAAAGGCGTTTGTCCGTGCAACAATCCGCGCTGATTAATGAGGCCTATCAAACGTTGCGAGGTCCCTTGAGCCGGGCAATCTATATGTTAGGTTTGGCAGGGTGTGATGTGTTGCACGATACGGCGACATCAATGGATCAGGGTTTTTTAATGCAGCAAATGGAATTGCGGGAATCTCTGGCCGCTATCAGCAGTGCGGCAGACCCTGTGGGCGAATTGTTGGATTTTAACAAGGGACTGGATCAATTGCTGACGCAGGTTTTAGAACAATTGCGGCCATTGATGAAAAGTTTGGGCAGCTTGCAGGAACAGTTACAACACTCTAAGGATTTGGTGAAACGCCTGCAATTCATCAGTAAATTACAACAGGAAAGTCGGGAGTTGGAAGAGCAATTGCTGTAACTTACTTCTCCCGGCAGCTGGATTAAAATAGACAAGAACCTACCCCAGGTTCCAGATAATACGGATTATGGCTTTAATACAAATCAGTGAACCCGGGCAGTCTACTGCCCCACATCAACATCGGCTGGCGGTGGGTATCGATTTAGGAACCACTAATTCCCTGGTGGCAACTGTACGCAGCGGTTTGGCGGAAACCATCGCCGATGCCCAGGGAATGCACCTGCTGCCTTCAGTGGTACGTTATAAAGATAACGGCAGTTGTGATGTGGGTAGTGAGGCACGCGCGGCTATGATTGAGGATCCACAGAACACCATATTGTCCGTCAAGCGGATTATGGGGCGTGGTTATGATGATGTCATGGCAGATGCCGCGAAGATTGCCGAGTACGTGAAAACCGAATCCGCCGTACCCAAAATTCGTACCGCTGCCGGAGACAAAAGCGCGGTAGAGGTTTCCGCTGACATCCTTGCCCATTTGCGAGGGCGTGCAGAGCAGGCTCTGGGCGGTGAGTTGACCGGCTGTGTCATTACTGTGCCGGCTTATTTTGATGATGCTCAGCGCCAGGCAACTAAAGATGCGGCTACACTGGCCGGTTTGCATGTTTTCCGTCTATTAAATGAGCCCACGGCAGCGGCAGTGGCTTATGGGTTGGATCAGCAGGCCGAAGGCGTACATGTGATCTACGATTTGGGCGGGGGAACTTTTGATGTATCTATCCTGCGTCTGCATCGGGGTGTATTTGAGGTTATGTCCACGGCCGGCGATACGGCGCTGGGCGGTGACGATATGGACAAACTGATTATGGACTGGATGGTGTCCAGGGCCGCTGTCCAGATCGATGTAAGTACTCAAGAATCAGCCACTTTTAAGCGTGCCCTGCGCCACGAAGCCTGCCGAGTCAAGGAACAGCTGAGTCAGGCGGAGCAAGTGCCCATCCAGTTGAATCTACCGGGCGGTATCCAGTGGAGTGAGCGACTAACTCGGGAGGAGTTTAACCGCCTTATTGACCCTGTTGTTAAGCGTACCCTCTTGTCTTGTCGCCGGGCTTTGCGTGATGCGGGTATTGAGGTGCACGAGGTGCAGGATGTGGTGATGGTGGGAGGCTCCACGCGAGTTCCCTATGTTCGCAGCCAAGTGGGTGAGTTTTTCGAGTGTGAACCGCTGGTGGATCTTGATCCTGACAAAGTGGTCGCCTTGGGTGCAGCGATTCAGGCGGATATTTTGGCCGGTAACAAACCGGATGATCAATTATTATTGCTGGATGTGATCCCTCTGTCTTTGGGTATAGAGACCATGGGTGGTTTAACGGAGAAAGTGATTCAAAGAAACACCACTATTCCTGTTTCCAAGGCGCAGGACTTTACTACTTTTAAAGACGGTCAGACGGCCATGTCCATTCATGTGGTACAGGGTGAGCGCGAGTTGGTGAGTGATTGTCGCTCTCTGGCAAAATTTGAGCTCAGAGGCATTCCTCCCATGGTTGCCGGTGCGGCCCGAATTCGTGTGACATTCCAGGTGGATGCGGACGGTTTGTTATCTGTCAGCGCCCGAGAACAAACCCAGGGGATTGAATCCAACGTACAAGTCAAACCTTCATACGGCTTAACGGATACGGAAATAGAAACCATGCTGCGTGAGGCCATGGCTCATGCCAGCGAAGACGTGGCCGCTCGCAATCTTAATGAACAGAGGGTTGAAGCACAGCGAGTGTTGGAGGCTTTGGTGCAAGCTTTAAAGGAAGACGGTGAGCAACTGTTGTCGCCGCAGGAGATCGAACAGTTGCAACACGGTATGGATAATTTACAACAGCTGTTAAACCGTAGCGAAAATCATAGAGAGATCAAACAGGCCGTGGATCAATTAAACAACGATTCGGTGGAATTTGCCGCCAGGCGTATGGATGCCGGCATCAAGAAAGCCATGGCCGGGCATAAAGTTGGAGATTTTGAATAGGCATGACCCAAATAATATTTTTACCCCATGAAGAAATTTGTCCGGACGGCGCTGTTATAGAGGCCGAACCCGGGACCACTATTTGCGATGCGGCACAGAAAAACGGTATTGAGATTGAGCATGCCTGTGAAAAATCCTGCGCTTGTACTACCTGTCACGTTATTATTCGTGAAGGCTTTAGTAGTCTCGATGAGGCCGAGGAAGAAGAAGAAGATCTTTTGGATAAGGCTTGGGGACTGGAGCCGGAGTCGCGCTTGAGTTGCCAAGCGAAGGTTGGGGATCAGGATTTAATTGTGGAGATTCCCAAATACACTATAAATATGGTTTCTGAAAACCACTAGCCTTCGGGAAAACACAATGGAACTGAAATGGACCGATTCCCTGGAAATCGCAATAGCCCTGGATGAAGCGCATCCTGATGTGGACCCGCGCAATATTCGGTTTACCGACCTTATGGCCTGGGTTTTGGCACTGGACGATTTCAATGATGACGCAGAACACTGTGGCGAGAAAATCCTGGAGGCGATCCAAATGAATTGGATTGAAGAGCGGGATTGAAGTAAATCACCCACCATTAGTCTTTTCCCAGCCCGCATTGCAAACCTGTCTGCGATACAAGTCCCCGCCTTGGCATGATCCTCGCTTGAATTAACCGTGGTTTTTTCTCAGGGAACATAAGAGGTGGATCGATGAGCTCAAACATGGAAGAGCAAATTACAAAGGAATTGTTGGACGAGTTGCACTCAGATCAAATGGTGCTGCCCAGTCTTCCGGAAGTGGCCTTGAAAATCAGAGAGGTACTGGAAGATCCGGATGTGAGCACCCAGCGTATTGCCGAGGTCATTCAAACGGATGCCGGTTTGACTGCCCGGTTGATTCAGGTGGCCAACAGCCCATTGATACGCGGCAGCACACGTATAGAAACGGTGGAATCGGCGGTGACCCGCATGGGCAATTCCATGGTGACTAATTTGGCTAACAGCTTGATAGTTCAGCAAATGTTTCAGCCAACCACGGAGGTTTCCGATACCAAGTTTCGCGAATTTTGGGATCATAGCGCTCAAGTGGCGGCCATCTCCCATGCATTGTCAGGCTTTGCCAAGCTGAAACCGGATCAAGCCTTACTTGCCGGGTTGATGCATGATATTGGTATGTTGCCCATTATCAAACGAGCCGAGGATGTACCCGAGTTGCTCAATGATAACGCCTTGCTGGACAGGGTTATTCGCAATACCCACACCGCTATTGGTGAGGCAATGCTGAAAAAATGGGAGTTTCCGGAGATGTTTGTCGATGTGGCAGCTCACCATGAAAATGTACTACGCCGGCATGATGGGGCTGCGGATTTTCTGGATTTGGTAATTGTTGCGAATCTACAGAGCTATGTGGACAAAGACCATGAATTGGCTAAGGTCGACTGGGAGACGGTCCCGGCCTTTGCAAAGCTGGGTTTGGATACCAGCGTTAGTGTGGTTGATATGTCTGAGGGAGAGAATATCCAAGAAGTGCACGACGCCCTGATGATTTAAGCGTTAAGGTCCATCAGCAAGGGCAAAAAACCTCCCCATCCAACAATTAATTCAGTGTATAATTAAATGTTAATCACTGAATAAAACGGTTTGATTCCGGGCTCGGAATGAGGCCGGCGAACCCTTTGAAATTGTTGGAGTTGTTGAATGGCTATTGAAAGAACCTTTTCTATAATCAAACCTGATGCGGTTGCTAAAAATGTGATTGGCAAAATCTACGACCGTTTTGAGTCTGCGGGTTTGCGTATCGTCGCCTCTAAGATGATTCACATGTCTAAAGAGCAGGCTGAGGGGTTTTATGCTGTTCACAAAGAGCGCCCTTTTTTCAAGGATCTGGTTGAGTTTATGACCTCCGGCCCAGTAATGGTTCAGGTGCTGGAAGGGGAGAATGCCATCAGCAAGAATCGGGAAATCATGGGTGCAACCAATCCTGCCGACGCGGCAGCGGGAACCATTCGCGCTGATTTTGCCAGTACCATAGATGAAAACGCTGTTCACGGTTCTGACGGGCCGGATACCGCCAAAGCTGAAATAGCGTTTATGTTTACACCTCAGGAATTGTGCGAGCGCACCCGCTGATTTGCAGGGGAATTGCTACATGAGCACTAAAATTAATCTGTTGGATTTTCCCCGTAAGGAGTTGGACCAGTTTTTCACTCAGCTGGGTGAAAAGACCTTTCGGACCAATCAGGTCCTCAAATGGGTACACCAATTGGGTGTGTCCGATTTTGATGCTATGAGCAATCTCAGTAAAAAGCTGCGAGCTCAACTGCAGGAAATTGCCGAAGTTAGGGCACCTGAGGTGGTTTTGGATGTCCAATCTGAAGACGGCAGCCGCAAGTGGGTGCTGAAAATGGACAGCGGTAATCACGTGGAAATGGTGTTCATTCCCGAAAGTGGCCGTGGAACCCTGTGCGTGTCCTCTCAAATCGGTTGCGCGTTGGAGTGTTCTTTTTGTTCCACCGCACGGCAAGGTTTTAATCGCAATCTCAGTGTTCACGAGATTATTGGCCAACTTTGGGTAGCCAATAAAGCACTGGGGTATACCAAGGATCAACGTGTCATTTCCAATGTAGTGCTTATGGGGATGGGTGAACCGTTGCTCAATTTCGACAATGTGGTCAAAGCCACGGACTTGATGATGGATGATTTCGCCTATGGGTTGTCCAAGCGTCGGGTCACATTGAGTACTGCCGGTGTAGTACCGGCGCTGTACCGTTTGGCGAAAGTGACGGATATTAGTTTGGCCCTGTCCCTGCATGCCCCTAATGATGAGTTGCGCAACGAACTGGTGCCACTGAACCGTAAGTACCCGATTGCCGAGGTGCTGGAGGCCAGCGAACACTATGTGAATTATGAGCGCAGCCGCTTAATTACAATTGAATACGTCATGTTGAAAGGTGTAAATGATCAAATGCATCATGCTGAGGAGTTGATTCGCTTACTACGCGGGCGTCCGGTGAAAGTCAATTTGATACCGTTTAATCCCTTTCCCCAGTCGCATTATGAACGTTCCAGCGCAGCGGTAATTCGGGCGTTTCAGGAAAAACTGGTGCAAGGTGGGTTGAATACTGTTACGCGAAAAACCCGAGGTGACGATATTGATGCCGCTTGTGGTCAGTTAGTGGGACGTGTCGAGGACAAGACTAAACGAACCACACGCAACGAGGTGATGGTACGGGAGGCCGGTTAGGTGGTTAATCCTCTTGCCTGGCTTATTATGCTTTCTCTGGTGTTGACGCTGGCTGCGTGCTCAGTGATGGACCCTAAAGAAACGAAAGAATTTAAAATCGCCGATGTCAATTTAAAACTCGGCATGGGTTATTTGGAGCAAAATCGTCTGGATGATGCTTTGCGCGTTTTGCTCAAGGCATTACGGGCGAAAAGCGACTACGGTGATGTACACACCGTTTTAGCAGTGGTGTACGACCGCCTGTATAAATATGACGAAGCGGAAGATCATTATACTTCCGCCGTATCACTTCAACCGGAAAAAGTAGACGTCTACAATAATTACGGAGGCTTCTTGTGTCGACAGGGAAACTTCGAGGATGCGGAATATTATTTTAAAAAAGCATTGGAGTTCCGCAGAAATGATATTCGTGAGCAAGTGTATGAAAATGCTGGAATATGCGCCGCTCAGGTTCCGGATTTGAAAAAAGCGGAAGAGTATTTTCGCAAAGCTTTGCAAATTAACGCAGAGCTTCCTAAGTCATTGTTAGGTATGGCGAATATCATGTTTTCTAAACAGCGGTATTTGTCAGTTCGGGCTTATTTGCAACGGTTTGAAGCGGTATCGCAGCCCAATCCGCAAAGTCTGTTGTTGGGAATTCAGGCGGAGCGTAAACTGGGAGATGCAAAGGCGGAACAGCGTTATGCCTCATCATTGCGTGCCGGCTTTCCAAAGTCCCGAGAATTTAATCAATGGTTAAATGAAACATCGCAAGGAGATACAACGCCATGAGCGATGAAACAGCTGAAGCTGAAGTTGAAGAAACGGTTGAAGTTTACGCTCGCACTCCCGCCGTGGGGGCACGTCTGCAACGAGCTCGAGAAGATCGCAATATTGAACGGGCTGATATTGCCCGATGGTTGAAGCTGGATGTAAAAACCATAGCTGCCATTGAGCAAGATGATGCGGATGTTTTGCCTCAGCCGGTGTACACCGTGGGATATTTGCGTGCCTACGCCAAGCTGGTGGAGCTGTCGCCGGACTCTGTTGCCTCGGATTATTTACAGTCGCATGAGACCAGCGGAGCCGAAGTGCCGATTTATCGACAGGCAACGGTGCATTCCAGGTTGCAAAAGGTCACCGAGTCTTTGCCCAAAGGTTTTACCTTGTTTGCCCATTCTAATTTAGCGCTGCTAAAGCGCTATGGGGCTATCACCGGTGCTTTGGCGGTATTGGTGACCATGAGTTGGTTTTCTCTGTATTATTCAGACGATGTTCCGGTACCCGAGCTGCAGACCCGTCTGGATGACGCAGTGGAAAAAAATATTCAGTCCACGAATCTGGAAGTGTTGAGCAACGATGTTGCTCCTATCGATGCAGATACACTGTCCCGGTTACAGGGTTCTGAAGAAAAGCCCCAACAAGTGACTAAACCCTTGACATTGGAAAAGCGTGAGCGTACCGATACCGGTTTTATCGCGCCTTTGGAAACTACGGAAGATTTGAAGACGAATCTGTCCTTAAAATTCAGTGCCAATTCCTGGGTGCAAATCATGGATGCGACCGGCAAGCCCTTAATGAAAAGCTTGGGGTTAGCTGGGGCTACCAAAGAGCTGAGTGGCGTAGCACCGTTTGATGTGATTTTGGGTAACGGCCCCGCTGTTGAAATAAAATACAACGGAGAAGTCTATGATTTCTCCAAGTACCAGGGAAAAGAGGATGTGGCCAGGTTTACTTTAAAGGCTCCATAGTCGTTGGACAAAACAAGAATTTAATACATAAGGTCTTAGAGTTTTATGCAGCTTAGTTATACGATTAAGCGTCGAGCCTCTCGACGCATAATGGTGGGGAATGTTCCCATAGGGGGTGGAGCACCTATCGCAGTGCAGAGTATGACCAATACGGAAACTTGCGATGTGGATGCCACTGTGGCACAGATACGTGCCCTGGAACAGGTGGGAGCGGATATTGTTCGAGTCTCTGTACCCAGTATGGATGCGGCGGAAGCCTTTGGAAAAATTCGCCGGCAGGTAGCCGTGCCCTTAGTGGCAGACATTCATTTTGATTACAAAATTGCCTTGCGGGTTGCTCAATTGGGTGTGGATTGTTTGCGTATCAATCCCGGTAACATTGGACGCGAAGATCGGGTGCGCGCCGTGGTGTCGGCGGCACGGGATGGCAACATTCCCATTCGCATTGGTGTTAATGCGGGATCCTTGGAAAAGGATTTACAGAAAAAATACGGCGAACCCACGCCACAAGCCCTGGTAGAATCCGCGAAAAGACATATTGATATTTTAGATAAGCTGGATTTTCCAGACTTTAAAATCAGCCTGAAAGCATCCGATGTGTTTATGACCGTAATGGCCTACCGAGAGCTGGCGACACAAATCGAGCAACCTTTGCACCTGGGTATTACGGAAGCCGGCAGCATTCGCTCCGGTGCGGTAAAATCCGCCATTGGTCTGGGTATGTTGCTGGCCGAGGGTATTGGCGATACCATTCGCGTCTCGCTGGCAGCTGATCCGGTTGAGGAAATCAAAGTGGGCTTTGATATTTTGAAAAGCCTGCACATTCGCCGAAAAGGGATTAACCTCATTGCCTGTCCTTCCTGTTCGCGGCAAAAGTTCGATGTGATTGCTACCGTCAATGCATTGGAAGAACGTTTGGAAGATATTTTGGTACCCTTGGATGTAGCCGTGATCGGCTGCGTGGTTAATGGACCGGGAGAGGCGAAAGAAGCCCATGTGGGTTTAACCGGGGGGGAGCCCAATCTGCTGTACATGGGCGGCAAACCGCACCATAAAGTCACGGATGAGCAACTCGTGGACGAATTGGAAAAAGCCATTCGCCGGCAAATCCGGGAGCAGCAAGATAACGCTGCGGGAACCGACGAGGTTGTGCAAGTTAACCTGAACCACGTGGGCTAGTTAGAGGCGAATCGCGGACAGCTGCTTCGAGATATGGGCTGGAACCAAGCCGGCACTTATCCGTCCAATACAACAGCATTTCACGCGATAATAAAAAATCGGGGATTTTTTCGTGTCAAAATCAATTCAAGCCATTCGGGGAATGAAAGATTTTTCACCGGATGAAACACCCTATTGGCAAGCTCTGGAAGCGCAAACAAGGCGCTTGATGACGCAATACGGTTACAGCGAAATTCGCATGCCCATCGTGGAGAAAACTGAACTGTTTAAGCGCTCCATTGGTGAAGTGACCGATATTGTCGAAAAAGAAATGTACAGTTTCGAGGACCGCAATGGTGATTGGCTCACCCTGCGTCCGGAAGGCACCGCCGGTTGCGTGCGTGCCGGGATCGAAAATGGCTTGTTATACAATCAGACTCAACGCTTGTGGTATATGGGTCCTATGTTTCGTCATGAACGACCCCAGAAAGGTCGTTATCGTCAATTTCACCAAATCGGCGTTGAGACCTTTGGGTTCCAAGGTCCGGATATGGATGCCGAATTGATTTTGTTGAGCGCCCGCTTGTGGCGAGCCCTGGGTCTACAGGGGCTGCAATTACAAATCAATTCCTTAGGCACGCCTCAGTGCCGGGTACAATACCGGGAACAATTGGTGGAATATTTTAGTGCTCATAAAGAGCAGTTGGATGAAGACAGTACGCGGCGCTTACACAGCAATCCGATGCGCATCCTGGATAGCAAAAATCCGGACCTGTATGCCCTGGTGCAGGATGCACCTAAACTGGAGGAATATTTGGACTCAGAATCCAGGGAGCACTTTCAGGCATTGCAAGCCATGTTGGATGCTGCTGGTGTGGATTATGTTATCAATCCCTGCCTGGTGCGAGGCTTGGATTACTATACCAAAACCGTCTTTGAGTGGATTACTGACCGTCTGGGAGCCCAGAGCGCAGTTTGTGCAGGCGGTCGCTTTGATGGTTTGGTGGAACAGTTGGGCGGTAAGCCCAGCCCAGCTGCCGGTTTTGCTATTGGTATGGAGCGTTTGTTTGAGTTGGTCAAGGATCACCTGCAACCCCAGCATTTACCCCATGTCTACCTGATTGGGCTAGGGGACGCACAAATTGCGGCGATGCAATTGGCGGAGCGCTTACGCGATGAGCTACCCGAGCTGCGTCTGGTGAATCATTGTGGCGGCGGTGGAATGAAAGCTCAGTTCAAGAAAGCGGACAAGTCCGGTGCTGCACTGGCATTGATTCTGGGGGAAGCGGAGTTGCAAAATAATTCAATAAGTATTAAGTACTTACGGGATAACCGGGAACAAGAGACGGTTCCGCTGCAAAAGTTACAGGAAATTCTGGCCCAAGTGCTGTCCAAGTCAGGCCGAGTTTAGTAAAGTGTCGGGCTGGCGCGCGCTAGGCGCCACTGAATGTTAACCATTGGAGACCGCAGGTCAGGTATCATGAACTACGAAACAGAAGAGCAACAGGTCGAAGCCCTTAAAAAATGGTGGAAGGACAACGGCAAATCCGTTATTGGCGGTGTTCTGTTGGGAATAGGTGTGTTGTTAGGTGGTCAGGCGTGGCTCAAATCCCACTACTCCCATATAGAAGTGGCTTCCGCTGAATACGAACTGATGTCGCAAGAGGTTGGAAAATCCAATTTTACCAAAGCGGAAGAATTGGGTGCCTCGTTATTAGGGCAATATGCAGATACGGCCTATGCCCCCTTTGCCGCTCTACTAATGGCTAAAATCAAAGTGGAACAGCAGGATTTGGTCGCAGCCAAAACTCATTTGAACTGGGCTATTTCCAATACGGATGATGTAGATCTCCAGCATGTGGCGCGATTGCGTTTAATGCGGGTGTTGCTGGCTGAAGGTAACGCCGATGAGGCTCTGAGCTTGCAGGACAGCGTACAAAAAGGTGGCTTTGCTGCAGCCTATGAAGAAGTCAAAGGCGACATTTATGTTGCTAAAGGTGAAATCGATCAGGCACGAAGCGCTTATGCCATGGCTTTGCAAAAACTGGAACCTGACTCACGCGCGCGTAACTTTATTGAAATGAAGCTGGATGATTTAGGTAAGCCTGCAGACCTCTCCGTTGCGAAAGAGTCCTGATAATGAAAAAGCTGGTATTTGCCGTGTTGCCGTTGTTGATTGGCGCCTGCTCAACATCCTATAAAGAACTCAAAGAACTGCAGGCGGTCACGCCGAAAATTCAACTGGCAACGCAATGGGTGTCACAAAGCGGAGACAAGCATTACCGAGAATTTCGTCAATTGCCGATGGTCAGTGCTGACGGCATCGTCTACGTCGCCAATGAGTCAGGTTACGTGGCAGCTCTGCAATTGCTCAATGGTAAAATCAAGTGGCAGGTACGTTTGTCCGGTGATCGCATTATTGCCGGTCCTGGCTTGGGTCAACAAACATTAGTGCTGGTCCAGGACGATTCCACGGTGGTAGCTCTGGATATTGCATCAGGCCGGGAAAAATGGCGTCACAAAGCGGATACGGAAATTGTAATACAGCCGGTGATCGCTCAGGATAAAGTATTATTGCAATCTATTGCCGGGTACTTGATCGCTTTGAATCTACACGATGGTCATCGTATCTGGACGGAGAAACAAACAGTACCAGCCCTGAGTCTGCGAGGCGGAGCCACTCCCTTGGTGCTGGACGGAAAAATTGTCGCCGGTTTTGATAATGGTAAGTTGATCGCCTACGACCTGAGCCGCGGTAAAAGCTTGTGGGAACTGGCGTTAGCCGTACCCCACGGGCGCACCGATACTGAGCGTATGGTGGATGTGGATGCGCGCATGTACGCGTCGGGTAACACCATTTACGCAGTATCTTACCAGGGGCGGGTGGCTGCTATCTCAGCGCGGGACGGCAATGTGATTTGGTCTCGAGACATGTCATCCTATTCCGGAATTACGGTTCACGGAGATAAGCTCTATCTGAGCGACTCACAGGGAATTGTTTGGGCATTGGATACCAATACAGGGGCCACCGTATGGCGTCAGGAAAACCTCGCTGACCGGGACCCCGGAACCCCGGTAGTTTTGGGTAAGACAGTCGTGGTTGGGGATGTGACCGGTAATATTCATTGGTTATCCCAAGAAGACGGAGATTTTTTAGCGCGTTTGCATATGCAGGATGTTTATCTTAGCGCGTTTGTGGATTGGGGCGATGGCGAGCCTATTGAAGACTGGGACTATGCCATTAGTGCTACACCCGTTGTGGCCGGTACTCGTGTATTGGTGCGTGATAACGTCGGTTCTTTGGCGGCCTTTGAAATTATCGAACCCACCGTTAAGGCTTTGACAGAAACACCTAAAGCACCCAAAAACCCCGAAAAATCCACCAAGACAAATCCCTGAGACGGTTTGAATACTCATGAAGCCCGTCATTGCGTTAGTCGGTCGCCCCAATGTGGGCAAATCCACTTTATTTAATTGCTTAACCCGGTCTCGAGACGCCCTGGTGGCGGATCAACCTGGCTTGACCCGTGATCGTAAATACGGCGAAGGCCGCCTCGGTTCCAAGCCGTTCATTGTGATTGATACCGGCGGTCTAAGTGGCGACGAACAGAATTTGGATGTGAAAATGGCCGGCCAGGTTTGGCAGGCAGTAGAGGAAGCGGACACCGTACTGTTTCTGGTCAGCGCGCGGGAGGGATTGAGTTCACAGGATCATGAAATAGCCACCCAACTCCGCCCTTTTAACAAACGGGTGCAATTGGTGGTAAACAAAATTGACGGTACGAATCCCGATGTGAGTGTCTCCGAATTCTACGCACTCGGCTTGGGAGACCCCATCGGTATTACAGCGTCTCATGGCGGTGGCGTAACAAGTTTGATCGAAGCCGTCCTTCAAGATGTTCCCGATGAAGACGATCTCGAGGGCGAGAATGAAGATGCGGGCATTCGCATTGCCATTGTTGGCAAACCCAACGTGGGTAAATCGACCCTTGTCAATCGGCTTTTGGGCGAAGATCGTGTTCTTGCCTTAGATATGCCGGGAACCACCCGCGACAGTATTTTTATTCCTTTTGAACGGGACGGAAAAAAATTCACATTGATTGATACGGCCGGAGTCCGGCGTAAATCCAAAATCGACGATAAACTGGAGAAGTTTAGCGTTATTAAAGCTTTGCAGGCAGTGGAAGCTGCCAATGTGGTGTTGATGGTGGTGGATGCCCGTGAAGGGATCAGTGACCAGGATGCCCATTTGCTGGGTTTTGTGTTGGATGCGGGTAAAGCCCTGGTGATTGCAGTTAACAAGTGGGATGGCTTGGCAGCGGATGAACGCGACCAGGTGAAATCAGAATTGCAACGGCGCTTACAGTTTGCAGATTTTGCCGAGATTCATTTTATATCGGCATTGCACGGCAGCGGGGTAGGTAAGTTGTACAAGCCTATAGAACAAGCTTACCGTTCTGCATTTATTGATGTGTCGACTTCTGAGCTGACCACTTTACTGGAAAACGCGGTGACGGCACATCAGCCGCAACTGGTTAAAGGGCGTCGTATTAAATTACGGTATGCTCACCAAGGGGGGCGTAATCCACCGCGCATCATTATTCACGGCAACCAAGTGGATAAGGTTCCCAGCCACTACCAGCGTTATTTATCTAATTTTTTCCGCAAGGCGTTGCGTTTGCAAGGGACTCCTTTGCGTATAGAGTTTAAGTCCGGCCACAACCCCTTTGAAGGTAAACGCAATACTCTCACGCCAAGGCAAATTCGCAGTAAAAAACGCTTGAGAAAGTTTGTTAAGAAAAATAGATAACAAACTGCAGTAGCATTCAGTCCAAATACTTTTCCTGCCAGCGCAAATACATGCGATGCACGTGTTCGGCAAATGCCTTTTTGTCACTGAAGTTCTCCGGGTAGATGGCGTCGTAGACGTAATAATTGGCTTTGCTGTTCCGACAGGTTATAAAGTGCCACAATTTGTGTATCAAAGTTTGCGGGTCGCGCCACTCAAAGGTGTCCTGAGATTCATAATGGAGAAACACCGGTAGAATAGGGATACCTGTTTGCAGGGAGATATCAAAAGCACCATACTGAAACGGTGCTATCCGTCGCCCTTTGCAACCACCTTCCGGAAACAATGCCACGTTATGGCCTTGTTTCAGCCGATCGATCATATTTTGCACTGCTGCTTGACGTGATTCCTTGTCTTCGCGTTTTACAAACAGGGTTTGTGCTGCGGCATTGATTTTTCCCACCAGAAACCATGAGCGTACCTCCACTTTGGCCAGTGGGTATACATCAAACAAGGCCGGAACCCCAACGTCTTCAAAAGCCGAAGGATGATTGGAAATAAAAATAAAATGGCGTGGTAAGGGTTTTTGGTTTTTTTCGTGCAGGACCAGATTCACGCCCAGGGCTCTGACAAAAAACGAGCACCAAAGCCGAAACCAGGAATGATAGGGGGTCCAACGTCCAATTCCCGGTATCCAAGCCAGCAAATACAGACTCAAGGTAAATACTGTCAGTTCGATCCAACACCAGAGTAACCAAAGTGTGCGTAGTATAAATGCCAGCATTGTCCGTCCACCGGTTGATAATAATTCAAGCTGAGAAATTTGACTTTTACATAGTATAGCGAGCAACCCCGGAATTTGGGGTTTGAAACCTGGAAAATCAGACTTTCCCATTTCTATGACTGGCGTATAATTCCGGCATGATGAATCAGTGGTATCGGGAGTCAGTGTGAATCAAAACTTTCATTTGCAAGCTATGGAAGGGTTTGTCTGTACGGGGTCCCAGTGCCCCCGCAGTTGCTGTAGTGAGAATTGGGTTATCGGCATCGATGCGGCAACCCTGGAAAAATGGCAACATTTAGGTGAAGAGGATCGTCAATATTTGCTGGATATGGTGGTGGCACCGGAGTCTCAGCCGCAACAAATGGGGAAAAATCCCAATAAGTCCTGTGTAGCCTTAAACAGGGATAAACTTTGCGATATTCAGCTTCGGTTTGGCCATGATTTTATTCCCGAGGTTTGCCGAACCTTTCCCAGATCCGTAGTACAGAATGAGCAGCGGTGCGTTTCCACCGGGTCTTTTTCCTGTCCCGAAATCGTGCAGCGATTTTTTTCCTCAGGGACTCAAACGGTATTCAGTCGGTCGGTAGAACCGTCCGAAAAGTCGGATGCTTCCACACTATTGTTAAATCAAGCAGCGGATGTCTTGGATGTCATTTTGAGTCAAAAAAAACTGCCGTTGGGTGTGATGTTGTTCTATATAACAGATGTTTTTAATGATATTTTTTCCCTTTACCATGCCGGACAACTGCAACCGCAGGCCTTGCAGAGTTTGGAGGATAATCTGGGAGCAAATCTGCAGGATATTGTGTCGTTGGTTAACCGTGGCGAGATTCGTCCCGATTCGGTAACAGCAGGTTCGTTTTGGCGCAGTATTTATTCCATGCTCACCACAGCGGATATTCATACCAAGTATTTGAGTGAACCCGGCTCCAAACTGAAACAACTCATGGAGTCGCCGGAGTCTCACGAAAATTACCAAAAAATCTACCAACACATCAGTTTCATGAGAAAAAACGCCCGCAAGAGTATGAAACTGCTGAATCCCATGCTGCGACCCTACTTAAAAGCATATTTTACTAATTTGGGATTTCCATTTGCACCCAAATATAGTCATGAGATTACCCTGGTTAATGGCATGCTTAACCTGGCTGTGCTACAAATAATGTTATGGAACCAAAATGAAACGCATGGAACAGTAGGCAAGCAGACATTTAAAGAGTGCATCACGGAAATGGATCGGCGTTTGGTGCAGAATTCAAATGTTGCCATGCAACTGCAGTCGGATTCACATATGTTGCAAGTGGAAAAGTACTGTTTGTGCTTTATTGATCTGTTTTCGGGGGCGTGAATGTTTGAACACCAGGATGTGCTGAGCAAGTTGAATGATCATATCCCTTTGAAGGAAAAGCTCGTTTACGCACATCACGTGGTACAGGAGAAGTTTCCTTTTATCGCCCGTATTGCCGTTACGGTATATGATCCAGATACCAAAGTATTGAAAACCTTTCTGCACAGCAGCGGTGATGATGATCCGCTGTTTCACTACCAGGCATTGTTGGATGAGGCCACTTCGTTGAAGGATATTCTTAGGCAGGGTAAGCCCCGGGTGGTGAACAATTTGGTGACTTTTGAGCACGGTACCCAGGAACACACCAATCGAATTGGCCGCCAGGGTTACGCTGCCAGTTATACCATGCCCATGTTTTACAGCGGTGAGTTTTTCGGTTTTTTGTTTTTTAATTCTTACGAGAAAGAAGTTTTCACCGAAAAAGTATTGACTGATTTGGATGTGTACGGTCATCTCATTTCTTTAATGATCGTGAATGAATTGTATATGCTTCGGGTTATGACGGCAGCGGTGAGTACGACCAGCCAGTTTACTCATGTGCGTGACCCTGAAACCGGCAGCCATTTAGACCGTATGTCCCGTTACAGCCGCTTAATTGCACTGGCACTGGCCGATAAATATGATTTGAATGACGAGTACATTGAGCATGTGTTTATGTTTGCGCCTTTGCACGATATAGGTAAAGTAGCTATTCCGGATAGTGTTCTGCTCAAACCTGGCAAGCTCAACTCTGCCGAAACCGTTCTAATGCACTCCCATGCCGAAAAAGGGAGAGAAATGATTGATACCATGATTGCTAACTTTGGCCTGGGGAATATTAATCACATTAATGTGCTGCGCAATATAGCCCAATATCATCACGAAGCTGTGAATGGCACCGGCTATCCGGATGGTAAATGCGGCAGTGATATTCCCCTGGAAGCACGCATCGTCGCCGTAGCGGATGTATTTGACGCCCTGACG
Source organism: Gammaproteobacteria bacterium (assembly GCA_029882975.1). Classification (NCBI taxonomy): domain Bacteria; kingdom Pseudomonadati; phylum Pseudomonadota; class Gammaproteobacteria; species Gammaproteobacteria bacterium. The sequence goes on along the minus strand of JAOUJW010000015.1, from coordinate 2,767 downwards.
ACGCAAAGACCTTATAAGGAAGCCTGGAGCAACAGTCAGGCACTGGATATGTTGCGAAAAATGGCAGGGCAACAACTGGACCAGGATTGTGTGCAAGCCTTGCTGGATAATATGAGTCAAGTTGAAGGCATTCAATCTCAGTTTCAAGAGAATCAGTTTGGGTAGTTAGGTTTTCTTACAATTACGCTGTGATAAACGTCAGCCTCGTGTACCCGACTTCCGCCTGCCGTCGCCGTGTGCTCCAACAACGTTAAGAAAAACGCTCCCGATCATGCGGTGCCATATAATCCAACTCGGGCCCTTTGGGGACGATGCGGGTGGGGTTTATGGATTCGTGGCTGAAATAGTAGTGCCGTTTTACGTGATTCAATTCAAACGTCTCTGCTACTCCGGGGTGTTGATACAGGTCGCGTGTGTAGTTGCAAAGGTTGGGGAAATCGGCGATGCGACGCAAATTGCACTTAAAATGTCCCACGTATACCGGATCGAATCGAAGCAAGGTGGGTAATAGGCGCCAGTCGGCTTCGGTTATTTGCCCACCTGCCAGGAAGCGTTGTTGGCTTAGACGCTGTTCCAGATCATCCAACGTACTAAAAAGACTGTCAAAGGCTTTTTCATAAGCTTGTTGTGACGTGGCAAAACCACAGCGGTACACACCGTTGTTGATATGGTCGTAAACCACGTGGTTTATGGCGTCAATCTCAGTGCGTAGAGCTTCGGGGTAGTAATCCGTTTTAACGTCGGTAAACTCATTGAATGCCGAATTCAGCATTCGAATGATTTCTGACGATTCATTATTGACGATGGTATTTTGTTTTTTGTCCCATAACACCGGCACCGTGACCACACCGTCGAAATCCGGGCGAACCTTGCGGTAGACCTCGTACAGAAATTTGGAATTGTAAATGTGATCAACGGTGGAGCCTGGAAAAGTAGGGTCAAAATGCCAGCTCTCCGGGCCCATATCCGGGCTAACAACGGACACACTGATAAATTCTTCAAGTTTTTTTAAGCGTCGGTAAATCAAAGTACGGTGAGCCCAGGGGCAGGCATAGGAAACAAATAAATGGTAACGGTTAGGTTCTGCGGCAAACCCGGCTTGGCCACTGGGTCCTGCTTGGCCGTCAGGGGTTATCCAGCTTCGAAATGCAGATTCCCAGCGGATAAATTCACCGTCCGCGTTTGTATGAGGCATGAGTCGGTCTCCTATGTAGCAATGTTGGCCAATATACCACATTCAGAACGGCTTGCGCAGAAACTATATAATTAGTGTGGTTTTACAGAGTTGTAACAGAATTACTGCGATGTAAGCACTGTTTTGTATGATCCTGGCCTGGAATTTGTAGGAAAAACCTACAAGTACCTGTGCACGGAGCCGCACAGGAGTAGGGGGTAGAAAATCAGGGAAGAGATGAGGGAAATGTATAAAGACATAGTGGAGTGGTTGCCCGAAGTTATTTATACAGCGAACGCGAAAAATCTCCACATCCAGTATGTGAATAAAGCAGTAAGTCATGTCTATGGGTATACTGATGCAGATTGGATGTCCAAGGGTACTTTATGGTTGGATACCATTCACCCCTATGATCGTCAGGAAGTGCTGCGAGCCCTTAAAAATCTCTCGGTAGGCCAATCGCTGAGTCTGGAATATCGTATCACCAACAAAGATAATGAAGTTCGGTGGGTCCAGGACAGGGTCCAGCATATGAGCAACCCGGAACTGCTCTGCGGTGTTCTGATTGATATTACAGAGTTGAAAAAGCAATTAACCTACGTGGAGCAAAATCTGGATGAAATTCTGGAGGAAAGCGCTACAGTGGTATATCGCTGTGAACCGGCACAGCATTTCTCTTCCACTTTTATCAGCAACAATGTACGCAGACTCACCGGTTATGCGCCGCGCCAGTTTACCGATGACCCAACTTTTTGGGGACAACATATTCACCCGGAGGATAGAGACAGGGTATATGAGGAAATGAGGCGCTTATATGACAACGGATCGCTGGGTCACGAATATCGGTTTTTACACAGTGACGGCACTTACCATTGGATTCACGACGAATTGCGGTTAATTCGCAATCATGTGGGCGATGCGGTTGATATTATCGGTAACTGGGTCAACATCGATGAACGCAAGCAGCTGGAAACCGATAAGGCCAAACTGGAGCGAAAAATTCATCACGCACAGAAAATGCAGGCTATCGGTACATTGGCCGGCGGTATTGCCCACGAATTTAACAACATGCTGGGAATCGTCATAGGTAACACGGATTTAATAATTAATTGTACTCATCCCGATGAACGGATGAAAAAGCATTTGGGCCAGGTGTTAGCAGCGGCTAACCGCTCCAGAGACTTGGTTCAGCAACTGTTATCTTTTAGCAGGACCAATAGTCGTAAGGAAGAATTAACTGAACTGGAAGGGCAGGTGCGTAAGGAACTGGAGTTTATTCGTTCCACATTATCTTCAGCCATTGACCTACAAGTGGATAGTTGTAAAGAGCCTTTGTTTGTCCGCATTGATCATGGCGAATTAAAACAAATTCTAATTAATTTGATCAGCAATGCTGCCTATGCCATGAAACAACGAGGGAAGGTCAGCATACATTGTGAAAAAGTACAGGTGCAGCAGGGGCAGGCCGGTATGCCTTTAAATCTGGCATCAGGCAGCTATGCCCGTTTAAGTGTAAGCGACACCGGCAGTGGTATCAGCGAAGAGGCGAAACAGCGTATTTTCGAACCATTTTTTACCACCAAGAATGTGGGA
>JAOUJW010000014.1 GCA_029882975.1 Gammaproteobacteria bacterium | reverse complement strand
GCTGTGGTGGCAACCCAGCACAACCCGGACATAAGAGCCCAATACACGCGACTGCTAAAGCAGGGAAAAACCAAAATGTCTGCTTTGTGTGCCGCCATGCGTAAGCTCGTTCAGATTTGCTTTCGTGTTTTAAAACACCAAGCTAACTATCAACCGCAAACCCTCTAGCGGGGGCTTGTGATTGAGTGAGGAAGATGGTGTCTACAAAAAACTATCTCGTTTACCCAGCCCTTTCGATGGTGGTTCAACAGTGGGGTATGGGTGTTTCCCAAAAGCGGACGTCAGCAGCACGACTCCAGGGACGTATTCACGGCGTTCCGCGGTTGGGGAATACCCATGCCCCAGTTCTACTCGCCTCACCCGCAAGTACAACGAAACACCGTTGTCTTTTGGAGTTGCTGTGTAGTGAGTAAGATGGTATCTACAAACTACGGGTGATGACCTAACGAAGTGCGGAGTTGGTTTTAATCGAGCAGCATGCGGCCTTTAATGCAGAGGTGGCGGTCGCTGCAGGTTTGGACTTGCAGGTGTTGCAGTTGAGCAATTTCCAGTTGTTGTTGTACTTCTTCTACGGTGTAGGCTGCCAGCAGGGAATGGTAGAAGTCGTGCTGCAGTATTTGCGGTTCATCTGCCGCATAGGTTTGCACCAGGGTTTTGGCTTGGGCTTCGTCGTCGGGGCGGGTTAAGTCCATGATAAAAATGGGCGCACCGGGCGCTGTTCTTTGTTGTATGGTGAGCCACAAATCCTGCGGGTCCAGCAGATGATGCAGCAGGCTGTTGCTGATCACGGCGTCATAACGGGGTTGGGGATACTGGATTTCGGTAAGCCGTCCGTAGAGCCACAACAGGCGCTGACCACAACCCGCCGTTTCGCTTAGTTTTTCGGCCCATTGCAGCATAGCGGCAGAGCCGTCTACGCCATGCATATAAGCTCTGGGGAGTTGCGCCAACATCCGTCGACAAATATCGCCGGAACCACAGCCCAGATCCAACAGCGTACCCTTGTATTGTTCCGGGTTGGTAAATTCATCGAAATTTTGCAGTACCGCGTGTACAAACAGATTGTGAGGTTCACTGAAATCCGCCTGGGCATAAGCCTTGACTTGTTCGGCTTGCTGCATCAATTCAGGTTCTGCGACACGCTCCATTTGAGCTCCTTTTGCGTTCCCCGTTATTGGGTTTGGAAGAGCTTAGGGCAGTAAATGTTCGCCCCGTAGTAGATCATCCAGGTTTTCCCGTTCGCGTATAATGTGCGTACTGGCTCCGTCCACCATAACTTCTGCAGCCCGAGGCCGGGTATTGTAGTTGGAGCTCATGGTAAAGCCATAAGCCCCGGCGGATCGAACCGCCAGCAAATCCCCGGCTTGCAAATTGAGTTGACGGTTTTTACCGAGAAAATCACCGGTTTCACAAATCGGCCCCACCACATCATACTCGCTGCCCTCGCCTTTTCGTGGATTGACCGGCACGATGTCCTGCCAGGCGCCGTAAAGAGACGGACGCAACAAATCATTCATGGCCGCGTCGACAATGGCGAAATTCTTGTGCTTTCCCATTTTCAAATAGTGGGTTTGAGTCAACAAAACACCGGCATTTCCCACAATGGCCCGACCCGGTTCCAAGACGATGTTTAGGCCGCGCCCTTGCAACTCACCGCGAATGGCTTGAGCATATTCGGCAGGTTGTGGCGGAATTTCGTCCTTATAAGTAATTCCCAGACCGCCACCCACGTCCACATGTTGCAGCTGGATACCGGCTTGATTGAGTTCATCAATTAAAGCCAACAAGCGTTTCAGGGCGTCCACAAAGGGGGCGATGGCACTCAGTTGTGAACCAATGTGGCAGTCCACACCCACAACATTCACATGCGGCATTTTGGCTGCCTGGGCATAAGCGTTCATGGCTTCACCAAATTCAATGCCGAATTTATTCTCCTTCAGGCCGGTGGAAATGTATGGATGGGTTTTGGCATCCACATCCGGATTGATACGCAAAGAGACAGGCGCTTTTTTACTCATGCCTCCTGCCACTTGATTAAGCAACTCCAGTTCAGGAATGGACTCTACGTTAAAGCAGTGAATACCCGCTTCCAAGGCCTGACGCATTTCATCGGCAGATTTACCTACTCCGGAGAAAACCACTTTACTCGGATCCCCCCCGGCCTTAACAACCCGATGCAGCTCACCACCGGAGACAATATCAAAACCGGATCCTTTACGCGCAAACAGGTTCAACAAGGCCAGAGTGGAATTGGCTTTTACGGCATAGCAAAGCAAATGGTCTACGCCCTTAAACACGTCATCAAAGGCATGCCAATGCCGTTCCAGCGTGGCGCGGGAGTATACATAACACGGAGTACCCACTTGCCGGGCTATCTCATTTAAGTCCACATCTTCGGCGTGCAATACGCCGTTCTTATACTGAAAATGATCCATCTTTACTTTGCCAATAAATTAACGTGACTGCTTACAAAAAACTATTGGACCTTACGGTGCGGAGGGGTTGTGCATATGCCCCGGAGTCGGCAGCGAAGGAACTTGTGGTTTAACTAACTTTCCCTTGCGTCCACATGCAGACACCGAGAGCAGGACGGTGACAGCTAAAATCACCAGCACGAGCATTTTAACGGACTGCATCACAAACACCTCCATGATTGATTTGAAGCCGCGAGTATACCTAAATCCGCTGTTTAACCCTATCTTTTTGCAACTTTTCTATTAGATGGTAAGGGAATTTTTCAGCCCGGCCTGCTAGAATGCCAGTGAATCTGAAGCACACGACAAGGGAACAAAAATGTTGGAAACCATTGAAATCCAATCCGGTAATGAGGCCGATGCCGCCGTGATCTGGTTACACGGCCTGGGCGCCGACGGTAATGATTTTGCCCCGATTGTGTCACAGCTGGGTCTTAAGGACTTAAACCGGATTCGATTTGTATTTCCCCACGCCCCTAAGCAGCCGGTAACCCTAAACAATGGATTTGTCATGCGAGCCTGGTATGACATAAAGACCCCTATGCTATTGGAGCAACAGGACGAATCCGGTATTCAACAATCCCAGGCAGCGGTGTTACAGCTGATTGAAAAAGAAAAGGCTTCCGGCATAGATAGCACCCGCATTATCCTGGCGGGATTTTCCCAGGGGGGCGCTATTGCCCTGCACACCGGCATACGCTTTTCCGAACCCTTGGGAGGCATCATGGTATTGTCCAGCTACTTACCCCTGGCTGATACGGCAGCAACACAAGCCCATGAAGCCAACCACCAAACGTCCATCTTTATGGCTCACGGCAGTTATGACCCGGTGGTACCGATCCAAGCCGGGGATATGTCACAGCAACAATTGCAGTCCATGGGTTACCCGGTACAATGGCACACCTATCCAATGGAACACAGTGTTTGCCTGGAAGAAATTGAGGAAATTGGCCTTTGGATTAATGCGTGTTTAGGCTAGTCTACAACTCTGCAAGCGCCTGATTTAACTTGTTTTCAATCCGTTCTTTGTATCTTAAATACTCGATTAGCTGAACTCCGCCGGAGTTTTCGCCCTCCAACAATTCCGGCGATAAATCCAGATCGGTGATATAAATGGGATATTTCTCTCCGCTTTGTCGCAACAAATACACCGTCAGCGCAACTTTCTCGAACAACTGCATCCCGTGATCCCAAGAGCTAAACTCTTTATTGTTACAATAGATTGTGAAGTTGGTTTTTTGCTCCACAACTTCACCTATAACCTGCACATGAAAATAGCTGCGTTTGGTATTGTCCGGTCGCACCAGCTTGCGTTCGAATTGGGCTTTATAACCCTTTCCATAGTCGGGCACCAGATCCACGCGACAAAATTCCGGTTCCTGCAAAGCAACACCCAGGCCATCGTTAGCACCGCCATGACAGCGCTTAGCCAAGGACTCAAAAAACAAAGTAAACTGGTTGAGTAGTGCAAAATCATCGTGGTACGGCATGACCTGATAAAATACAGAACCGTGATGGTCCAGCACGTAGACATTCACCGAATCCTGCGCCGGCTCATAAAACAACTGCACTCGGTTTTTCTTGTTCTTTTTCAACAATGCCGGAAAAGCCGTATCTGATAATGTGCTGGAGTCCAGCACTATGGGTACATATTCAAGCTGCGGTTTAGACAGAAGCTCATACATTTCCGCCGGTGTTACCGCTTTCTCATAAGTGTAACCATCACCGTCCATACGTAAAAGATAGAACGCTTTTTCCACCTCCAATACATAACGAACTTTTTGCGGCCGTCCGCCGTGGTAAAAAGCCAGCACCACGTCGGCAAACAGTTTTTCCAGTCGATTGGCTATGGCAAAGCTGTGCGCCGAGCTAAAGCTGAACACCGACAACTTAAAGGCAACCGGGTCCGGCGAATACCGATGTAAGCGCAAATACTCACATAAACAATTCATCAAACTGTTGTCCCCGGTGTAACGGTAGGTCAACACTTCCTGCCAACTGTTAATAAACAGCAAGTCAAAAGACAGGGCCAGGTTAAAGGAAAAACCGGAATAGTTAAGCACATCTGACTTATCGGAAATAATATCGGCCCCCAGCTTTGAGTGAGCCGCCAGCGGATCTTGCCCTACGTTGACGAACAAACCGCCGGTTTTGATTGCGGGCGGTTTACCGTAATCTTCCATTGCGACTTTTGGCACCCAACCCCCCGGCACCATTTGCCCCAGGGACTCCAGGATAGCCTTCACTTCCCGAATATCCAAAACGCCTTGCGGAGCATCCAGTATAATCATAGTGGCATGATCAATAAGACGGTTAAAGTGACACCAAGCCAGCAACTCCAGTGCGCTGTGGCCACGTTTTAAGGTCGCCACCATAGTATCCTGCGCCAAACTGGTGGATTCATTGATCAAAGCCCAGCTTTGAGAACCATCCTTGCCCACCACTTGTCGCAAGGTGAGTTTGCGCTCAAACACATTGGCGGACACGCCACGGTTCACCAGTTCGATCTTTCCGGCCTTACGCTCAAAGGCCGCGTATAACTTGCGGCCCAAGATATTCAAGTCTTTCTGGGAGATACTGCTCAGGTTAATTTTTTCCCGAACAAATTTCGATAGCGCCAAGTAGCTCTGGGTGAGTTCGTCCACCAAAACCCGTCGCTCACCCAAAACCTGGTGAATTTTCCAATTGGAACGCTGATCCAATAAACTGATTTGAGCTTGAGACCAGCGCCACTCTTTTACCAGTTGCGCTAAACGTGAACGGCGCCAATCGTCGCCAGGCTTACTCAGAGGAATCTTTACTTTAAAGTAGAAACAACGTCGCACCAGTTCCAAACGAGCATATTCCTGGCGTTGGACCAGGTAGGTTTCGAGTTTTTTCAGCAAAATGCTGTAAGGGTCCAATATATCCACATCGGTCTCACCGTTGTAAATCATTTGCTTGTAGTCCCAACTCAATAGCTGAGAATCGGGAAAATTCTCGGCATAGGCCTCCATGAGCATTATTTTTAATACCGATTTGTAAGGTGAATCAATGCCTTTATAAAGCTGCCATAGGGCCGCCCCAAAAAACTCTTCGGCTGGCAGGTGGGACAAGCCCCCCAAAATAACCACATCGTTTTCCGGTACAAATTTGTTGGTGATTAGGGTTTCAACGCACTGGTCATAGTTACTTTCTTCACTGGGCGGCACTAACCACCATATGGGATAGCGCCCTGCCAGCAACATACTGGTACGATAAAACTCTTCTAACAATAGGTGATATTGTGCCGAACCACTGCTTTCCGAACTAAGTTCCGTGACCTCGCCGTTGCGAAATTCGGCGGGATTTATGAGGAAAATATGTACTTCCAGACTCAGAGAGGAAGCCCATACTTCAATGGCGCTGCACTTTTCGCGCAGTTCGCGCTTTTCCTCTACGCTAATGTCAGACCGATGGCAAAGCCAGATATCAAAGTCACTGTTTTTCGAATACGCAATGGTACCGGCGCTGCCCATCAGAAATATGGACAAAATGTCATAAACCGCCTGAGCCCGCTTTTGATATTTGAAACTTTTAGAAATCGATTTTAGAGCGCGCAAACCCTGAGCACTGGGGCTGTACTGAGGAATACCCGAGGGTGTGTTGCGAGAAACAAAACCCGGTAACGTGGGATGATTCAAATGAAAAAATATGGGTAATAAGTCCAAAAAGTCCCGCTGACGCCAGCTCAAAGTCTCACGAGCGCGATTGAGACGTTCCCGATTTATGGCCATAAATCGAGACTTAATTTCCTTGACGTTAATATCCATAGGTTGGAGAGGCTCCTGGCCCGTACACTCCGTATACAAAAAGTCTGTCTTTTCAAAATCTCTGTTTATTCATCGACTAATGTAGGGATATATTTAAAACGTTTTACAGTCGTTTTAAGTCATTTGCCTGTTTACTGGGAGGAAAAATGTTTATAGTATTAAAAATGATAAAAAACAGAATCTTAATATCAGGAGATGGGGCCAACCCTCGGACTAACCTGGAGCAAGCAACACTGTAACAACGCCAGTTACAGTAAGGGTAGGCAAAAAAGGTAATAGCCGGTTTATGGCTATAATTTGTGTGTAGCTAAGGTGGTTTACGCGGAGGCAATAAACATGACAACAGTAGATCTTTCCCTGCCGGCTGAAATCGTTCAAGAAATGCTCAACGATATGCCCATCGGAATTTTGATCTCCGATATTGACGACAATATTCAATGGGGAAACAAAGCCTTCCAGGATTTTACCGGCTCTAACATCGATTTGCTCAAGGGTAAAAACAAACCGAAATTTGAACAATCCCATTTCCACTCATTGGATGATCAGGAAAACGTATTTCACGTGGACAAAGAAAAACCGGCACGCTGGCTCAAACGCCATGAGATTAATGTTCCCGGCCCCAATAAAACCGTTTTTAAAATCAGCACCTACACGGATATCACGGAACAAAAAGATTGTTGCGACCAATTACAAAACCAGTTGGATGAGCTTTCCACGATTGACCATGTCAGTGGCCTCCTGAACCAACGCGCCATGTTACAAAATCTTGAACCCCTGGTCTCACGCAGCCGCCGTTATCAGAATCCCCTGTCTGTCATCGCAATGGATGTCATGAACCTGGATGTGGTGAAAGACCAGTACGGCCAGGACGCGGTGGATTACTGCGTCAAGGAATTGAGCTTCTTACTCAAAGACCAATTACGTTGGGCAGATTTGGTGTGCCGCAGTGGAGAGAATCAATTCATTTTTATCTTGCCGGAAACGGACAAACCTTCTTCGGTCCATCTGGCGAAAAAACTCAATGACCGTATTCAAGAGCTCACCATTCACTACAAGGGCCATGAGCCATTCAGTCTGGACGTTAGTCTGGGAGTAGCCGCCTGGGAGAAAGGTAATGACTCCATATTGTTGTTACGCAATGCCAAACAAAGCCTGGAAGTGGCAAAAAGTCGGGGAGCGGGCAGCGTTCAGGACTGCTGAAGCGAGCGTCGGCCGTTTATGAGCCGCTTGCGAGTCTCGGCGCTGCCGCTCTGCCTGCTGTTGAGCTTGACAGCCGCTGTCGCCAACCCGGTTACCAACTCTCAAGCCGGCACCAACAACCTCAGCCGGGGAGCTTTTCTGGTCTCCACCAAAAAGCTGGATAATTCCAGCTTCCAGAAAACTGTTATTCTTGTCACCCATTATAGCCGTCGCGGCGCCACCGGTATCGCTGTAAATCGTGAATCGGAATGGCGTATCAAAGATGTGTTCCCTCATACAAAAACCATGCAGCACATTGAAGATAAGCTGTTTTTAGGCGGCCCGGTGCAACCGGAATCTATTTTTGTATTGGTGTCCAGTAAAGCAGGCATGGATACCATGCAAAAAATCTTACCCGATCTGTACTTTTCCGCAGGTAGCCGGGCGGTAGCTCATGGCTTCGCCAACCAAAATGCAGACCGCATCCGTGCCTTTGCGGGTTATTCGGGCTGGGCTCCCGGGCAACTGGAAAACGAGATTTCTCGGGGCGATTGGCTGGTTATCCAGGCGGACCACCAAGTTATTTTTCAAAACCACAAAGATTTGTGGAAAAAATTGTTTACGTCCTGGTCCGGGCGTTGGATCTAGAGAGAAGCAACTGAAAGTGCAATACTTGTGTTATGTGGACGGTTGGCAACACAACGATTGCCGCGAATTTACCCTGACCGTGAACGGTGACGAAACCGCCTTGTTTATCATCAAGCGAGCACAACGTTTTTTTGCATACCTTAACCGCTGCCCCCACACCGGCGTGAGTCTCAACTGGCAACCTGATCAATTTCTGGACTATGAAAATGAATTCATTCAGTGCGCCATGCACGGTGCCTTGTTTCAAGTGGAAGATGGATTGTGTATCCGCGGCCCCTGCGTGGGAAGAAGCCTCACACCCGTCACCCTAACGGAAAAGGACAATGCTCTCTATGTGGACCCCGCTGCCCTGGCGTCAACTTTGTAACAGCAAGACATTGTTGCTGCCGTACTTACTGCTTGCAGCCCACATAGTCGCAGCGAAGCCTTTAGCTGATGAAAAGCCTTTAGCTGATGAAGAGCCTTTAGCTGATGAAAAGCCTTTAGCTAATGAGCAGCCCTCAGCGAGCAAAGAACCCGCACCCCGTGCAAAACCGATGCGACGGTTACACATACTGAATCCGACTGACCTGAGCCAATGGCAGGAAAAAAGTTTTTCCGGTCACAGCGTTTACAATATCGATCTATCTCATGACCCTGTCGCCGTTAAGGCTCACAGCAAAGCCAGCGCCTCCGGCTTATTCCGCGAAATTCGTGTAGATCTGACTCAAACTCCTTACATTAATTGGAGCTGGAAAATCGATAACACGCTGGAGAACCTGAATGAGACAAGCAAAGCCGGTGATGATTATGTCGCCCGCATTTATGTCGTGGTTTCCGGCGGTTTTTGGTTTTGGAAAACCCGAGCATTGAACTACGTCTGGTCCAGCCATCAAGCCAACGGCAGCCACTGGCCCAACGCGTTCACGGCCAATGCGCATATGCTTGCAGTGGATAGCGGCAACCAACAAGCCAAGCGCTGGGTCCACCATAAACGCAATGTGCTGCAAGACCTGGCCCGGTATCTTCAACTGGACGCACAAGAACTGGATGCAGTGGCCATTATGACTGACACAGACAATTCAGGACAAAGCGCAACTGCGTACTACGGCCCCATCTATTTCAGCAGCGAATAGCCCTTAGGACAATGTTTGCGCAGATAGATCTTTTGATTTTCGATCCAGCTGTATCAGCCTTTCTGTAATGGCTTGTATTTCTCCTCGCTCCAATAATGGTCCGCATTTCTCCGAATCACCATCGCCCACAAAGCAGTGTTCATTAATATCAGTACACAATTCCACCACGCCATTCAACGTCTTGCGAAACTGCTCCATTTGTTTTGTATCCGCAGCATTCAAGGAGGCCAATTGTTGTTCCAACAACTGAGCTTGCACGTTTAAATACAATTGGTGCGGAACATCATAGTAACGGTAAATACGCAAACATTGCGTCAATTTAACAACCGCTGTTTCCAGATCACCTCTTTCGGCATAAAGCTGACCGGCGCGATAATAACTGTAGCTATCTTCCCCGGCCCGATTGAACTGCTGTATCGCTTTGGCAAAAAAAGAATCTGCCGAGTTGCTTTGGCCCGGTAATAGCCGATCTTCAAACACCCGACTTTGGTACAAACGGCCCAGCAGATAGTAGGCTTTAGAATTGTTCGGACTTAAACGAATCGCCTGTTGCAAATACGCTTCGGTTCGGGTTTTCCATTCCGGTGGTAAGTACACCAACACCGAATTGTAATCCAGGGCCTTGATATAGAGCGCTGCCAGATTTATGTAAGGGTCTGCAAACCCGGCCGGCAAATGATAGCCAATAGCCCAGCGCAGAAAACTCTCGGCTGTTTCAAAACTGCGTTTGAAGTCCTTGTGTTCATGGGCCGTGGTCACCGCGTCTTGTTCCAATAAATACCTGACTTTCAGATAGTTCAATCTCCCCACTGCGTTGTGCGCAATAGCATGGGAATAAGCGTAGGCATTGCGATTTTCATCATCCAGCTCTAAACGCAAGTCGTAAAACCACTGTTCCAAACGCACAATGGCGTCAAACAAAGCTTGCTGCTGCTCAGCGCCATGAGCATGAGCTGGATACTCGTAAAACCAGGCTAATGAGGAAATCAAGCCTGAATAGATTTGGTAAATTAGATCCTTGACGGCTTTTTTCTCTTGGTACAAATTCACCTTTTTCGCTTCGCCCCGAGCTTTCCTGGACAAACCCAGGTGTTCATACAGATTTTGTTTTAGCGCATCCATTTGCTGTACGGATTTATCAATGGGACTGATGGAATCCCAATGCAGCGTCAATACGGATTTGACGGCGTCAATCTCAGCAACAGCATTATCCAGCGGTTGCTTTATCGCATCATCGGGGCAAAAGCGGGCGATATTAAACGCCAGCAAACGTAAATCATCGATACTCATGGCCACATAGGTAAATCCTTTTTGACGTTGTTCCGGGTCAGGAGAACGCATACAGTCAGCCCCCATGCGTGCCATACAAGTGGTCTTATTGTATAAGATCTGCAAAGGAAACAAGGGCTGGCTACGCACATAAGCAAACAGGTTTTTGTTTTGGCTGTGATCCTGATTACAAAGCAGGTCCAGCACATAACTGTATTGCCATAGAGCCGTACGATTATCGCCGATTTTGCGTAACACATTGGCCAGACGGAACCGGGCGACCCAATTGGAAGGGTCTATCGCCAGTGATTTTTGTAACAAACGTCGCGCACCTTGCAACTTATCCAGGATGCTGTTAAATGGGGCGGACTCGGTACCTGGATCATTTCTTTGTGCTAACGAGTATTCAATTTGGTCGCGCAATATGTTTTTTGCATTAACCAAAGCTTCCAAGCTGCGCCAGTCTCGAGTGACCGTTGAGCTAGACTCGTGCACCACCAACTGCATTGCAGCCTGACGAATGGCCTGGCCCCGGTTCTGTGCTCGCCCATCAATGACTAATTGCGCCCCCTTCTTATTCAACGGTTTTTTCTCCAGGCGCAGGACATAGTCGCCGTTTTGCTCCTGGCGCAGCGCACCGGTCACTACCGATTGACCTCGGGTTCGAAATGCGTAACTCAACAGTTCAACAATACTTTTGGGGGTTAGCTTGATGACTCCAATTTGAATGGGAGTGGAATCCAAGTATTGGGTAATCCCCATGGTACGCCTACCCGCGGTCATGCTGACCAAGCCGCTACCATCCACATTGACCAGACCATCCAACTCAGCATCATCGTTAATCTCGCTGACCACTCGCTTTAAGTATTGATCGAACTCCTGAGATAATATGTTGTTAGCCTGATTCGGATCGCTGTCGCTAAGGTGATCCTCCAGCGCTATCTCCAAAAACGGCGCACGGTAAGGGTGAAATAGTGCGCGATAGGCGACATAAACGCCATAGAGCAAAAACAGAGACAACAAAGGTAACAAATAGAGTTGCAGGGTTTTATCCAAGTCCTGACGCAACTGCCACCAAAGACCGGAGGGTTGCGACGGATGCGCCGCGCGATCGTAGTAGACTTGACGAGATAATAAATACTGAACCAAGCCTCTATCCATGGGCTGGTAATTCTCTTGCACGGTTAGCAGCGCTTTGTTAACCACTTCCAAGGCCAGATTGGCTTTGCCTTGATCAAACAAAATCTCCGCCAGATCTGACTGGCTTCGCGTCAGATCCATTTTTACTTCATGTGCTTGCAGATCTTTTTTGCGGATATCGGATTTGCCTAGTTGCTGAATAATGTTACCGGCGCTGAGCCATTGAGCATTATTCTCTGCGGCAAACAAAGAGCTCTGTAGTACCTGCATGGATTTTTCTTGAGCCGGTAGTGGTGGGCTAAATAATAGAAGCGGAAATACTAAGAATAAACCGCGAAATAACAAATGCTTGAAGATCCGTGCCATCCTTTATCCTCTGTTTCCGTCAGGGTTTTTATGTTATTTCAGTATTGTGTAAGTCTCAGATTTAAAAAGCAAGTTTTCGCCTGTACCGGAACAAAAGAAAAAACTCATTTCCTGTTGCCACCAAATGGACGGACATCGCTGGAGCTGACGTTAATTGTTAAAGAAGTTTAACGATTTGTCCGTTGTTAATATGGGGAGTTTTCCCATTCCATGACCTAGCAAATAAAGGGGTTTCCATGAATTTATTAAAATTAATTTTTGTCGGTCTATTTGCCATCACTCTCAGCGCCTGCGGTGGTGGCGGCAGTGGTGAACCCACCGGCCTGCAATACACGGGAGTGACCACTGGAGCCGGCATTGATGAGAACAATGCCCAAGCCTTGGCCATCAGCGCCCAGGAAGGTGTGGATGCCCAAGTTTCCGCAGAAAACGTGCCTTTGGGCGCTGTATCCGCAGACAACGGCCTCATGCAAGCCATGATGAACCAAGTCAACTCCATCATATCCAATCAACAAACCAGCGGTACAGAACTTCCCGCCGGCATCACTCAACGGACCAATGGTGACTGCCCCAGTAACCCCGGCTATATGGAACTACGAGGCACACAAACGTCCGGAACTATAAATTTTTACAACTATTGCGTTGTCAACACACTGGGCAACATGGTGTTTAACGGTTACATCAGTTACATGGTTAATGAACCGATTGTAACCGTAGAAATGGTCAATCTGAGCGTGAGCTATGCCGGCTACTACATGGCGCTTAACGCCACCATGACCATTAACAACACAACAGGTGACGTCAGCATGACCGTTCGCTGGGTAGGCGTTGATGGAAAAGTTCACCAAATCGTCGGCTTTAGTATTCTGGGTAGCGGCACCGATCTCAGCCCATTCTCCGTCAGCGGACGTGTCTATCATGCGGATCATGGTTATGTGGACATTGCGACACCTCAAGGATTGGTTTACGACACCACTTGCGCCGGCCCCTTGAGTGGCATTATGACCATCACGGGTGGAGACGGCAGCATGGCCACGATCACATATGATTGCAATAGCTACACGGTTGAAGTTAGCGGTGGCACAGGCGCTGTCATCCACAACTGGTAAAACAGCAACAATGCCGGGCGCAACTGCGCCCGGTATTTCTTTCCCCTCTTGTCACTTAGTACTTTCTTACTAACCCTGATTTCTACTTCGCACCTTAAGCCTTGCCTCTGCTTTGACAAACTATATAATCGTTAACCACACGTTGTTCATTACGAACATATCTCTTCTCTCTAACTCACATGGAGATGGTTATGATTATCATCAAAAAGCTGGATCAGACTCATTCGATCAAGAGCGCCTATTGGCTTGCGCTATCAGTCTTTTTCTCTCTCTTACTTAGTGCCTGCGGCGGTTCTGACGGTTTAGGCGTTTCTAAACAACCGCCAAAGCCAAAGCCGGAAGCAATGACTCAAACAGTATTGCAAAGCGTAGATGCCTTTGTAAAAGTGGAAACATTAACCAACTCACTACCTTTGAACAACCTGGGCGCATTCTCTCCTCTTCAAACCGACTCCAGCTTCAGCCCGGCAGCGATTTTTACAGGACCTTGCGGCGGATCTGTGGATATACAAACCAGTCGACTAGTCTTCAGCCAGTACTGCGTCCAAGCAGGAGGCGAAACCATTACTGTTGACGGCTTGATTAGTTTCACGTTAAGCCTTACCAACTTGTCGTTGGGATTGGAAGACCTCAGCGTCACTCGTACCAGCACAGACACGACGGGAAACGAAGTCAGCGAAACCATCACATACACCGGCAGCTTTGAGATATCGAACAATTCCTTGGTCGTCTCCATGCCATTTACCGGTAGTGATGGCGTTGACTATGAAATGCTGGATTTCAGCCTAACAGGCAGCGGTACCACTGCAGACCCCTTTGTTATCAACGGTACTGTATCTCACCCGCTATATGGCTCGGCATCCGTAAGCACCATTCAAGGACTGGTGTACAACTGTAGTAATCTCGCCCCCTCTACCGGAGCCATCTCCATTGTAGACAATAACAATACTGCAATTGATGTGGAATTCACCAGTTGCTCGGGCTACACTGTGACGGTGGATGGCGTCAGCACCAGTTACACATGGTAGGCATGCGAACCGCTTTTTCCGCCGAGGTACTTTAACCAATGGCATTGCAATATATAGGAGCAGCAACAACGTTGCTGCTCCTAACCTCACCGTTATCCGCAGCGCCTATTTCCTTTTCTGTTTCGCCAAGCCTCCAGTATTTTCATTACCAGGAGTTCCTGCCTTCGGGTAGAGTCTCCAATACAGAAAGCGGTTTTCTCCCCGGAGTGAAAGGCTCTGCCAGGCTGGCGCATGAACGATGGCAATTGGAAGTGCTGGGGGCATATTTTCAAAACACTGTGGACTATGACGGCGAAAGCACCAGCGGCCAGCCTCATCAAACCCGTACGGATGAAACGCTGGGGCAGGCTGGATTTTCCTTATCCAAAACCCTGAATCATCCACAGTATCCCAGCCGTTTTATTTTCAACCATGAACTGCGTTGGTGGGAGCGGGACATTTTACCCGCCAATGGCGTGTTGGGTTTATACGAGCTATACCGCTGGCAACAGAACGGCTTGGGAGTGGAACAAACACTGCACCAAAGCGGTGCAACCCAAACCCTGTTGGGTCTGCAAATCTTTCATGTCTATGATGTTGAGATGGAAGTTAATTTGTTCGGAACAGATGTCACATTTCATCCTCGCCCGGGCAATGGCTTTAAAGCCTGGTTCAGTTGGACCTTCCCCTGGCAACAACGCCGGTTATTACTGTCCTGGTTCTATCAAACCTTCCAATTCAAAAGTAGTGAGTTGCACCTGGTAAACACACCGGGAGGCCCGCAGTTATTTGCAGAACCGGACAGCACGACCCAACTGCTGGGCATGGAACTTACCATACCGCTGTGACCCAAGCTCGCAGCACCGGTTTCGCCCAACGGCGACAAAACATTTGGTTAAAGATTATTTAGTTAGCTGATCTCATCTTTAAACGTCGCTTCCAACCGACAAACCCCAGCTGTGTATACACGGAAACGACCGTGACAGCGCGAATTATCATCTGGTCTAATGCTTGCAACAAACTGGCTGCAAGAGAGTATTTGCATTGCATAACGGCTTTGCTATAAATTAGGGACTGGGGGCGTAAAATGGAAAAGTATAGTAATTATCTTGACGATCACTCATTAGAAGTGAGGGATAGCGGTTATTCAGATACGGACAAACCGGCTCGGGAGTTAATTACCCGATGCAGCGCCAATGACAGGCGCGGTAAAAAACCGAAGAACCTTTTTTCTGTGAAGCAATACGATAGACGTGTAGGAGAAAGACGACACAAATAGTCGACGTTTCGGAAATTACCGAACGTTTACTGTGGGCACGTTTTGTTACCAGCACTCCACGGGAGTTTTGGAGCTACCACCTGCCGACACGGTTAAGGTTAACGTGGCACAACTCACACTACCTTCCACGTCATCGCTTTGCCCATCTAAACCGGTCGCCGTGGCGATATACCCGGTCGCATCGGCACTGCCGTTATTAATGGCCACACTGTAGTAGCCATCGGCCGACAATGAAGCCAACTCCAAACCACCGGACCCCAATACGTCTGTGTAGCTAATGTGGTTAGCGCGCCATTTTTCTTGAGTCAACTCCAACTGTAACAAAGCTCCTTTACCGTCCATACGCTTACTTTTTTGAATACGGTTTACATAGGAAGGATATGCCGCCAACGCAAGTAAAGCAGCGACAACCATTACCACTATCAGTTCGATCAAAGTAAAACCCTGCATAGAAGCATTTTTTTTACACTTGGGTCTCAAGACGGGCTCATACACCGGTTCCGGCGAACTCCGCTCTTTTTGCACAAATCGCCCCAGGGCGTTTTTCATCCAGCTCATTGCTTCACCATATCCAGCAAAAGAATACTCTTTGGTTTAATCATGATCGGCCTTGTATTGACGCTCTTGAAGCCGTTAGCACGGTTTGCGAACCGCTTCACTTAAGTCATGGCAAGCAATAGCAACAATATCCTTCGCCTGTATAGCGACTGTGAAACGGGTCGCAAAACTTTCGTGTTTATTCCATATTTTGAAAAACTCCCATTAAACTGTGACCGCAACAACAGGCCAACTGAGATCTATGCAACCCTGCATTTGAAAAACCGGTCGCTAAGCTATCTATGCGAAAACCAATTTCAAAACTGTCCGGACCATTTGAGCAAGGCTTTACCCTGGTAGAGATGATTATGGTCATGTTGGTGTCAGCCATTCTGGTAACCAAGTCTATTCCCGCCATCAATAATTACTTTGAGAAAAACTATCTGAAAGGTGCGGCCGAAATATTACACAGCCGATTGCAACAAGCACGTTCCGAGTCTATCAAACGATTTGCTCCGGTCTTCGTGAACATCAGCGCCCCAGGCGGGGATGCGTGGTCTTATGGGCTAAGTGACAGCAGTAACTGCGATAGCGCTCAAAATCTGGGCGCGGGTAACGACTGCACTTTGAATGTCTCAGGAACTCCGGTATTACACACGGAAAAAAACCAAAGCCCCAATTCGCAGTTTTCCAACATCAATCTGGCGGCCTACACCGACCTGAGCATGAGCACTCCGGCCAACCCCTTGGAAATACGGTTCGATCCGGTACGAGGAACTTCCACCGGCGGTTTACTCAGACTTACATCCTCCAGTGGCTGGGCTATACATGCGACAATTTCAGTTTTGGGCAAAGTCGAACTGTGTTCTCCCACCGGGAGTTCACATGTATCGGGGTATAGCCCATGCTAAATACAAATCACCCCACATTGCAACAAGCGCTGTGGAAAAAGCAAAATGGTGTGGGTTTGCCCGAACTCATGATAGGAATTGTGGTAGGGCTCATTATACTTAGCGGTACCATTTCTTTGTACATCAACACCATCAAGAACAGCTCCAATACCTTACTATCCACCAAACTCAATCAAGAGCTGTCCACTGCCATGAGCTTGATGGTCAGCGATATCCGCCGCACCGGATACTGGGCTAACGCAAACAGTGGTAGCGCCAATCCGTTTACAGTCGTCACCTCACCAGCCACCAACATTAATGTTTTAGAAAGTCTCTCCTGCATTCTATACAGCTATGACCACAACAGCGACGGCATTAATAACAATGAGATCTTCGGCTTCCGGCATGTGGATAGCGACGCCGATGGCAGCAAGGACAGCATTCAAATCCTCCACGGTACGGCAACTTCAACGGAAGATTGTAATCTCGGTAACTGGCTGGAACTGGTCAACAGTCATGTGATTAAAGTGGATGTACTGAACTTCAGCACAACCGGCTCCAAATGTATCAACAGTTCCGATATTGCTCTACCCCAGTGGACTGTCAGCAGCACCCCAACCGCCAACAGTGCTTGTAGCGACAGCGGCGCTGCGGGCTACGCAGCGCCGACCACGGGCGATGTACTGCTGGAGTCGCGCCAAATTACCATTCGTTTATCCGGTCATTTACGTCAGAACCCCAGCGTCTCTAAGGCGTTGGAGGAAACCGTGAACATACGCAACGACCGTATTGTGCAAATGTAGGTGCATCATGATTTGTACTAAAAACCAAACGCACTATCACCAACCACTCACGCAGCAACAAGGTGCCACGACACTGATTATGTCTGTAATTCTGCTGGTTTCCATCAGCCTGACCACCTTGTTTACCGCGCGCTCCTCCGTCATTGCTTTGAGATTAGACGCCAATGAATTCCGTGCCAAGCAAGCGTTTGAAGCAGCGGAGGCCGGATTGAATCACGGATTAACCTACGTACTCAATAACGGCGCTGACCAAAACAATGACAACGCCATTGACACCCTTCCCGGCTACACCTTTTCCAGCGGCAACGGTTCGTCCTATAGTGTTACTTTGACAGATACCAGTAGCAGCGGGGATTTTACCCAAATACTGGTCACGGCCGTTGGACTTAGCGATGACGGTACCGGTAGGCGAACTTTAAGCCAAGAACTGACACTCAGCAAAACACTGTCACTGGCTCCCAATTCCGCATTAACCAGCCATGGAAATGTACATGTACAGGGCTCAGCCAATGCCATTACCAATTTGGAAACAAATAACACTATTTGGTCCGGCGGCAATGTCACCTTTGGCGGCGCGGGCAGCACGGAAACCTCATCAGGAAATTGCTCTGCCTTACCTTGCAGCGATGTAAACGCAGGCAGCAGTACCGGTGACCCTGCCCTGGCAGCCATTTCCGACGAAGCGTTTTTTCAAAATTTCTTCGGCATGTCGCGAGCCCAGACTCGAGCACGGGCAGACTTGATGGTCAGCGGTGATCCTTCCGATCCCACTGCCGGTTACAACTTTACTAATATATCCGCTTCTGTCAGCGGTGTTACCGGCGCCTTTATTTGGGTAGATGGCAGCGCGCAGATTAACGGCGGCATTCAAATCGGCACCCCCACTGAACCCGTCGTCATGGTGATCGACGGCAATGCGCATTTAGGCGGAAACGTGACGATTTACGGTCTGGTGTATATCAGCAATGACTGGAAACACGGCAATGGCAATTTACATATTGTCGGTGCCGCCATTATTGAAGGCGATTACGAAAGTGCCGGTAATCCCAATACCCGGTTCGACTCAACCGTACTGGCTGCCACCAATACTATTGGCAGAATGACTCCGGTTGCCGGTAGCTGGAAAGATTTTTAAGCGGAGGTCGTTCTATGAGCGCAGGTTCTATGAGCACAGGTTCTATGAGCACAGATTCCAGGAACGCAAATTCCATGAGCACGTTGCCGACAGTACATCGCAGTACCGGCTTCAGCATGGTGGAAGCTATGATTGCTTTGGTGGTGCTGTCCATTGGACTGGTATCGTTAGCCAAGTTTGAATCCAAACTCATCAACGCTGACGGCCAGAGCAAGAGTCGCTCCATCGCCTTAAAATTGGCACAGCAAAAAATGGAAACCTTACGCAACAATGTTTCCATGAGTGACTATGATTCTTTAGTGGTCATGGGCACACCCGACTACATAGACGACCCGGAATATACCGATGGGCTTATTAACGGTACCAACACCGTATACAAACGCCGTTACATGCTGGAAAACGGCCCGGTAGCATTCAGCAAGAAAATTTACGTAAAAGTCAGTTGGCAAGATCCGCGGATTGGCGCCCAGGAACTGGTACTGAACAGCGTCATCGGTTGGGATAATCCCGGCAGCAGCACCCGACTGGCCGGTACACCGGGCGGCTTGCATGGACCTGGAGCCCCTGTGCCCCCCGCCCCCAGCCCGACTCCCCCACCCACACCCGCAACGCCTCCGCCGGTCCCTGTACCCAGCCCCGCGCCACCACCGCCCCCACCCGCACCGCCGCCGGCCCCTCCGGCTGTGCCTCCGGCAGGAACCTTCAGCGCTACCATCAGCGGCACCATCGACTATTTTGGAAACCAAAGCTACGTTTGGAGCGTTGCGCTTGAAGGAGTTGAGTGCTCAACCGGCTCAAACTCAGGCAGTTACACTTGTACCTTGGCAGGACTGGACAACAGCATCAGCCATACCTTGAGTCTGGAGTTCAGTTCCACCGGCACGGTGTGTACCACCAGCCCGGTGAGTCTCTCGGTGAATAGCGGGGCAGCGAACCTGAATCAAAACTTTATTCATGCCAAGAACTTTGGTACCTGTCCCTAAGTAGGAAACGGCCCAAAGTCTGCGGTGAACCCTTGATTAAAACCGCGCAGCCGTTGCCTGCCTCTACCACATAGTACAAAGTATAACCAGAACCTCATATTTCCTACCAATTACCTATGTAGTTTTCAAATCATAATCTATACTTTGTTGCACGTTTTTTAACATTTCTGAACATACGGAGTACAGGGCCGTATCGGATGATATTGTCAGCAAATACAGAAAAATTTCTGCTGGAAAAGGCATCCAATGCTACGGATACCATTTTGCCTGCGCCTATGCCCTCTGAAAAACCAGCGGATGGCATCTTGGTCATTGATCGCCATGGCATTATTCAGTCACTGGACTCTTTGACTGAGAGGATGTTTGGTTACTCTGCGGCCCTGATGGTTGGTAAAAACATCAACACTTTAACTGCTCAGCCCTTTCTACGTCACCACAGCAATTATCTGAAGCGTCTCAGCAAAACCGGACAGAGACCCGGTTCGGACTCCTTAAAACTGGAAGGCAAACGCAGTGATGGCTCGGTTTTCCCTTTGGATTTATCCCTTAGCGAAATCCAAATGGAGGGTAGCGGATATTTTGTCGGTCGGGTGCGCGACCTTACCGAGCAAATCAAAGCGCGAGAACACATGCGGGTACTATCCAGTGCCGTAGAACAAACTGCAGACGCCATAATCATTACCGATCGTGATGGTAGAATTGAATATGTTAATTCCGGCTTTGAACAAACCACTGGGTACTCACGAGAAGACGTTTTAGGACGAAGCCCCAATATTTTGAAATCGGGTCTGCTCAAACCTGACTTTTATACGGCGATGTGGAAGACGATTCTCAGAGGAGAATCTTTTCGTGGCGTTTTCATTAACAAACGCAAAAACGGTACCGCCTATTACGAAGAAAAAACCATTACACCTCTCTCGGACGCCAACGGCAATATTCTTCATTTTGTGTCCGCCGGGCGCGACATTTCCGAACAAATGCGAGATCAGGAACGGTTAAACTTTCTGGCCCATCATGACGTATTAACTGAACTGCCCAATCGTTTGGTATTCATGGACCGCTTGTCCCAGGCCATCAACCACGCCCGCCGTCGTGATTTGTATGTCTGCCTCATGTTCTTGGACCTGGACCGGTTTAAAAATATTAACGATACCTTGGGCCATATGAGCGGTGATTTATTGTTAAAAAATGCCGCACACCGCCTGCAACTGCATCTGCGCGATGAGGACACGGTAACCCGCCTCAGCGGAGACGAGTTTGCCATTTTGCTGACCGACGTAGAATCCATAGATGACGTAGCGCTCATTGCCGGCAAATTGCAACGACATCTTAACGCACCATTTACTGTGGATGATCGAGAGCTGTTTATTACCAGCAGCATGGGCATCGCCATGTACCCTATGGACGGTAGCGAACCGGACAGCTTACTCAAAAACGCTGATGCCGCCATGATCCAGGCAAAACAAAAGGGTGACACCTACTGCTTCTATACAGCCGAAATGAACGCCATGGCCGAACGCCAATTCAACTTGGAAACACAATTACGACGGGCATTGGGACGAGGTGAATTCGAGCTATTTTATCAAGCGCAATTCTCGGCCAAGAAAAACAGTCATATGACCGGAAAAGAAGCCCTATTGCGCTGGCACCACCCGGTCGAAGGCTACCTGGAACCCAAAGAATTCCTGCATTTAATCGAAGAAACCAACATGATCCAATCGATAGGCGAATGGGTGTTATACACGGCATGTCGCCAACAAAGAGACTGGAATCAATCGCAAACCATTTCTCCCTATGTCGCTGTCAACATCTCTCCCAAACAACTTTACAATAGTGATTTTTTCAACATGGTAAGCAATGTGTTACGGGACACTCAGTTGTGCCCGGATCAATTACACCTGGAAATCACCGAGAATGCCTTGCTGGCCAATGACTCCCACATAAGAGAACTGTTACAGGAATTGAGCGCCACGGGAGTGCATATTGCCCTGGATGATTTCGGAACCGGCTATTCTTCCTTAAGCCACTTACGCAATTTCCCCATCAGTTGCCTCAAAATAGACCAATCGTTTGTAAACCATATTCCCCACGGTCTGGGTGATACGGAGCTTGCCCGAAGTATTATCTCTCTTGGGAAAAACTTGGGAATGGATGTGATTGCCGAAGGGGTGGAGACAAAGAGACAATTGATGGCCTTGAAAAAAATGGGATGCATGAATGTGCAGGGCTTTTATTTCAGCCGCCCTTTGAACGCAGACAGTTTGACCAGCACTTACTCGTGAGGATTGGGTTTTACCTGACGGCTATCCACTAAAGCCTTCCTTGCCTCAGCGTAAGACAGATTGCGCAATCCGCTTTGATGCATAGATGAGCGCAATGACCCTGCCAATGCCCATGCCAATAGGCGTTGATAAAAAGACAGCGTTTTAACGTGAACCGGCAGCGCCGCTTCCAGTGTTTGTGCCTCGAATAACGCTTGTTCAAACTGCTTTCGAGTCGTTTCAATGTAGCGCATCAGTGTTTCATTCTCGCGCGCTTGCGGATCCAGCTCCAGGGTCCAGGTAACATCGTTTTGCAGCATGCACTGCCCCACACACAAACCAAACCCTCCACCACCCCATTCCTGTGGCCCAATTAACGACAGAGCAAACCCATTAGCACGCTGATACAAATAATAGATTTTTCCCGGTACGGGCTTGAAAGCGAAACGGCTTTGCAGCACAAACAAAGACGTAAACAACTCATGGGAAATTTGCTCTAATCCTTTGGGGGGTACTGTAACTGCACGTGCCTGAGCCAGGCAATCCAGGAGCGGTACCAAGCCTTTGCCTTGAGGATTGGGAGGAGCAATCAAAACGACGATTCGGAAACAGCCACGATTTTGTTGCGAATGCTACCGATGTTTTCCACTTCACACTCGACGACATCACCGGGTTGCAAATATTCCGGAGGGTTGCGTGCAAAACCTACCCCACTGGGAGTTCCGGTGGCGATAATATCACCAGGCAATAAAGTCATTACTTTGGACAAGGTGCTGATGGTAGTGGCAACATCAAAAATCTGTTGCCGGGTATTGCCCTGCTGCTTCACTACACCATTAACTTTACAACTTAAATCCAATTGCTGAGGATCGCCGATTTCATCAGCCGTTATGATCCAAGGCCCCATGGGACATGTCCCATCTACACTCTTTCCCATAAAAAATTGTTGATGGCGTTTTTGTAAATCTCGCGCGGATATGTCATTAATAACCGTATATCCAAAGATGTGTTCATAGGCCTGCGCGACCGTGATGTGACGCCCGCTTTTACCAATAATAACCCCCAACTCAACCTCCCAATCCAGACGCCGGGAGACACGAGGATCGTAATCCACATCATCGAAAGGGCCGTTTATACTGGTTGTAGCTTTTGTGAATATAATGGGATGCGTTGGGAGCTCCTGAATATTGACGTCCTTGACTGCAGCAGACTCCTTCGCATGCTCGGCATAGTTCCACCCCAAGCAAATAATGTTGCGCCTGGGATTGGGTAGGGGAGCCAACCAGCTCACCTGATCCGCCGACACACTCAATGCGTCGAGCCCATTAACGCGCTTGATGATTTCATTCAACCCGTCCGCCCCCGCTTCGATCAAACCTTGCATGGAGTTTAATACGGAGCGAGCGGAGGAATGTAATAACAATAGTTCTGCATGGTCGGGACGTAAATCACTGCCCTGAACCACGGCTAAATGTTCAGCTCCTTTATAGCGACAAGTGGCAAATTTCATTTGGTTGCGCTACCTATGTTTGCGTTTGTTTCGTTAACGCATCCCCGACCAACAATTCTATCCAGTGCACCACCGGTACCGCAGATTTAGCCGCCATGTGCATCTGACAACCAATATTGGCAGTCGCTATTATGTCCGGGCGGTCGTGTTGCAATGCTACCAATTTATTATCCAAGAGGTACTGGGAAATCTTCGGCTGTAAAATCGAATACGTACCCGCCGAACCACAACACAGGTGAGAATCGCGCACCTGGGTCAATTTATAACCCGCGGCGGACAACAGTTTTTCGACCAGACCGGTAAGTTTCAAACCGTGCTGCAATGTACAGGGACTGTGGAAAGAAACCTTCTTTACAGGCTGGTATTGTCGCCCCGCCAACACCGGTGACAAATCTTCCTGTACCAACACTTCGCTTAAGTCTTTTGCCAGAGCACTGACTTTTTCTGCTTTTTGAGCATACTGTGAGTCGTGTTTTAGCAGTTCACCGTAATCCTTTAACATCACACCGCAACCGCTGGCAGTGCTCACGATGGCCTCAACTCCCTGCTCCAGCAAGGGCCACCAGGCGTCTATATTGCGCCGCACAAAACCCAAGGCCTCTTCGGTGGCATTTAAATGATGGCTTAACGCTCCGCAACACACTTCGCCGTGTACCACTACCGATTCGATCCCCAACCTCTGCAGCACCTGTTGAGCTGCGGTGTTTGTACCCGGTGTGGACACCGACTGCACACAACCCTGGAACAAGATGATCTTTCTGGCGTTAGTTTGCTTTTGAAACGCAGTGGCCCGATTCAATGGTTTGACTTTCACCTGCAAACGGCGTGGCAATAAAGGTGCCACCAGTCTTACCGGCAGCAATAACGGTTTTAGACGTCGCGGAAAAGGAATAACTTTCCGCAATAAATAGCGTAACAACAATTGCCACCGGCTTCGCGGCACAGTTTGTTCCACAATATCCCGGCCTATGTCCAACAGGCGGGAGTAATGCACCCCGGATGGACAGGTGGTTTCGCAGGAGCGGCAAGTAAGGCAGCGGTCCAGATGTTGCTGGGTTTGCGCACTGACCTGGGCACCTTCCAACACCTGTTTAATGAGATAAATACGACCCCTGGGGCCGTCGAGCTCATCCCCTAAGGCCTGATAGGTAGGACAGGTAGCAGTGCAAAAACCACAATGAACACACGCCCTTAATATGGTTTCCGCCTCTGCAATACGGGGATTATCATGAAATTGTGTACTGATATTTGTTTGCATAGTCGTACTCTGTGAGCAACCAATAGTAGCAGACTACCAAGCCGGGCGGCCACCGTTTAGACCCATGCGAAAGCCGGTTTGTGTCAATTATTCGCCCGGCCTATTCTCAAACGAACTCTTTACCGCCTCCGAGGGGCTCCGCCCCAAGACAGACTCCTGCCCAGGTATTTGAATTCGCACACTCAATCCGTGTAATGATGTGGAACGCTGCAACAACAATGTCCCGCCGTAGGCCTCCACTACCGCAGCAACAATGGAAAGCCCCAAACCATGCCCGCAGACGGATTCATCCAACCGCTTTCCCCGCTGCTGCATTTGTTGTATTTGCGCATCATCCATTGTACCGAGTTCTTTACCATCATCTTCCACACAAAACTCAAAAACATCCTCGCTGCTGGACACACTGACCCGCACCGTAGACTGCGCCCATTTGAAGGCATTGTCTAAAACGTTTCCCAACATTTCGTGTAAATCTTCCCGTTCCACCGGGCTGAGCAGGGATAGGGGTATTGTAGTTTCCAAATTCAGCTTTTTGGAAAAATGAATTTTACTCAGCGTAAGTAACAAATCCTCTATCTCCGGCTTGACTTGGAAACGACGACCACCGATTAAGCGCCCAGCTAACCGCGACCGCCTCAACTCACTGTCCACAATGTTTTGCACATCCACAATATACCGATTCACAGCACCGCTTGTTTGTGTTGACATGGATGAGTCGGTTTCCGCCAGTTGTCGCAGCAGGGCTAATGGGGTTTTGAGAGCATGAGCCAGATTACCTGCTGTATGGCGCGAACGCAGCACCTTCTTTTGCATGGTCTCTATGCTGATATTCAACTCTTTCACCAAGGCACGAATCTCTTTGGGTACAAGCTCGCTAATTCGATCCGATTCACCTGCCCTGAGAGCACTCAATTCTCTACGAATCGTTTCCAGAGGTCGTAAGCTTACTTTTATAATAAAAAACTGAACCAGCAGTAATGTCAGCAGTATTCCCAGGGTTACCCAAGTATGTAACCTCAAAAACCGGTCTATGGATTGATTTACCGGAGTGAGATCCTCTGCAACATCCACTTTCAAGGGACGCCCTTGACGTGTGTATTGGGCACTTAACACCAGTAACTGCTGCCCGTCCGGTCCACTTTGGTAGCGCCTTGATGGCTCCTGCTGTGACGGTGGTTCCTGTTGTGGCGGTGGTTTCTGTTGTGGCGGCGAATCCTGGGGCTGCGCCAGTACCGCATCCCATAAAGACCGTGAACGAATCACCACCGTTTTCTGGTCCTGCAAGGTGTGAATCTGATAATAATGACCTGAGTAGGGCTTTTTATATATAGGGCCCATACGGTCATGATCCAATGTCAAAGAGCTGGAAGCAATGACGCCGGATTCAACCCCACTGGATTCTGTAGTACCGGAGTCAAAACTCACCGCAGCCACCAATGCGTCCGCATCGTGCTGTAACCGCGTCACTAAGTAACTCTCGCTTAAACTGTGAATAGAAGTATTTATGAGCAGCCACTGTAATAACAACAACAGGCTCACCGCTACTAACATGCCGGCTGCCAACCTGGTTTGAATGGACTGCATCAACCGGATCCGTGGTTTTTTTGCTCAACCACATAAACGTAGCCCTGACCGCGACGGGTGCTGATAAATTCCTTGCCCAATTTGTTGCGCAAACGTTTAACGTAAACTTCAATCACATTGCTGTCTTTGTCCGCATCCATCTCGTAGACATGCTCTGTTAGCCGGGATTTAGATAGAACTTTGTTGGGATTAAGCATCATATAGCGCAGCAACCGAAATTCCGTACCGGTGAGTTGCAACTTCTCGCCGTTATTTAACGTGACATCCTGAGTTTCTTCATCCAGCACAATTCCGTTGGACTGCAACAAGACGCCGCTGTGTTTATGCGAACGCTTAAGCACGGCGTTAATTCTGGCGAGCAATTCTTCAACGTGAAAGGGCTTACCTACATAGTCATCAGCACCGGCTTTGAAGCCGTCCACTTTTTCATGCCAGGCATCCCGCGCCGTTAATATGACCACCGGGGTGTGCACTTGATTAGTGCGCCAGCTTTGCAGCACTTCCAGGCCGGACTTTTGCGGCAAACCTAAATCCAGCACGACCACATCGTAGGGTTCAATTTTTCCAAGTATTTCTCCCTCTTTGCCATTATCCGCCAGGTCCACGGCAAATCCGGCTTTGTCCAAGCGGTCTTTCAGGGTCGGACCCAGCTCCGGATCATCTTCCACCAAGAGCAAGCGCATATCAGTCGTCCTGTTTCAAACGTAAAAACTCACCATTGACCGCATTAAACTCCAACTCCCAGACAATACCATCAGCATCAATAATTTCAATTTCATAAATTAACATGCCGTGCTCGCGCTCCAACTCCAGCTCTAACAAACGCCCGGGCATTCTCGCTCGAGCCTGTTCCAACACTTGCTCCAAAGGAACTATCGCACCACTGGCTTGTAAGCGCTGCGCTTCATCATGACTGAGGTCTTTGGACATTACCCAAGAAACAGGTAATATTCCCACGAAGATAACTCCTATCCATTGCTTTAATGAATTGCGCATGCGCTTACACTCTCAAACCACAACCAAATCACAGTCTCAATATAGCCTAATCCTCCCAACGTCCATGGCCGGGAATTTTAATAGCTCGTTCACGAAATTTACCTTTCTCCGCATCACCATGACACTTGTCGCAGTGACTTAAAGATTGTACTTGTTCATTGCCTTGGATTAAACGCTGCGGAATTTCATCATGCTTGCGCTCAAAATAGGGCACTTCAGTAATTCTAGTTGGTGTTTCACCCGAGCGCAGAGAACGATTCATTTTTCTGGAGCGACGATAAGTGCTTTTCTCAGCGCTGTTTTCACTCAAGTAAGTGAGGATGTTACTCTGAACCTCCGCCTCCAATTCTGCATTATCTCCAAAATGCTTATCTAATTGTGACATCAATTTCACCCAGGAACGTTCCGGCAACCAGCCGGGTTGATACGCGAAGTGACAACTGCCGCATTCAGCACGGTACAATTCATTCTCTACCGGCATCACCCCACGTTTCCCCTTTTTACCGTTTTTATGTTCATCGTTATGCCCCATACCCACGCCGGCGAACAAGCTAAAAAATACCACCGCCGTAATCACTACGGCAGCCAAGGGGTGTTGTAGTGTCGTTTTCATATTTAACTCCTATTTATAAACTACGTAAATACTGAATCACGTCACCTTGCTCTTGTGCCGTACATTCGCGCCCCAAGGTCCATTTACAATTACGCTTGAACCATTTTTTTATTTTTTTCACTTTTGTATACCGTTCCGGATTTACAGAAACCGCCATCGGATCTATTGTTTTTCCGGTTTTCGCGTGTTTGCCGTTTTTACTTAAATTATCACCGTGACAAGTACTACAACTGCGGGGCTTGCCATCTGCCGGGTATTGTTTCATCCAAAAGTCTTTGCCTCTGGCCGCATCAAAAGACGACACGCCCTTTAGTTGCTGTAAGAACGCGTCAACACCTTCTATTGAGCCCGCCATGGCGCTAACCGGGCTTAAACTCACCAACACCAGCAATAAGCTTATATTCATTAATCGTTTCATCATCACCTCTCACTAACTCTTTTCTTTCCATTAATCATGGCTGTCACCAAATTCTCCTGATGAACCAGGCTTTCCACGACCACACCGGCCAAATGAATCAAAACCAGAAATAGGGTAAAGTTGGCAAAGAACTCATGGCCTTCTTCAAACACTTCTTCCATCCACTTGCCACTACCTGCGAATAAGCCCGCCATGGGACCGGCTTGTTCTTCTATGGCATAAATAGCCATACCGGACAGTACCGTTGTAGTTAGCGACAACAATAGCAACACAATCATGAACCCTCCGGCCGGGTTATGGCCGATATAACGCTGCGCCCGTAATTTCAGGGTATCCATGAGGTAGCGCAGCGCGTGAGATGGTGAGGTGACGAAATCACTGAAGCGAGCGTGCTTGGTTCCGATGACTCCCCAGATAAGGCGAGCGATCAGCAATATGCCAATAAAGTAGCCGGCCCAGACATGCAGGAACAACACATCATCCTCCGCTACATACGCCACCAGAAAAGCCAATACCAGGCTCCAGTGAAAAAATCGTACAAAAATGTCCCATACGGGTATTTCAGTTTTTTCATACATAATCCAATACTCCTTTGTGGTACAGAATAGGATCGCAACATGAAATCAAACTGAAAAATTCGAGGCGGGAAAAAATATTTTTTATTTTCCATATACAACAATTGGTTAGGGAATCGATCCAGATTTAAAAGCTGACCGAGCTGAGCTATATTTTGGTAAGAAACTACTGAATAAGCCTTGAGCAGCCGTTTAGGCTCAGGACTTAACCAAAAGTTATAACGATCCACTTACTTTTTTGGACCCCCTAAGAGTTTTAGATAGTCACAAAAAGAGGAGGATTTACCATGACCATGTCACCCACTCTGAGAGAGTTTCTTGACGAAAACCGTATTCAGTATGACTTGATTCAGCACCGTTATAGCGAAGGCAGCATGGAGACGGCACAGGCAGCCCATATCCCCGGCGACAAACTTGCTAAAAGTGTCGTACTCAAAGATGATCTGGATTATCTCATGGCCGTTGTACCATCCACTTATCGGGTCCAAATCAGTGATCTGGACAACCAATTACACCGCCGACTGGGACTGGTCAGCGAAACCGAATTGGCGGATATTTTTGTGGATTGCGAACTCGGAGCCATTCCACCTATCGGTGAGGCGTACTACATTGACACCATCGTCGACGAAAGACTAATACATCAGGATGACGTCTACATTGAGGCCGGCGATCATTCCAGCCTGGTACATCTGGACCGGGACAACTTCAAAAAGCTGGTGCACAATACCAAGACCAGCGAGTTTTGCCGACATATATAGAGAAAAAAGCAGATTAAAGGAAAAAGCCGCCCTACCGGGGCGGCTTTTAGACAGCCTTTTGTAAACTGGCTTTGAGTTTTTCAATATCCTCTGTAATACCCATACGGAACTTCTCGTCGCAGTATCGCAATAGCGGTATCATTTTTAACGCCAGATCAACCGCATAGGGCTCTAATGAGCCGGAGGCATCTTTGAGCATATCCATGGCAGTATTCAAATCCGGTGCTTCCATAACCGCATTTTCAATATGTTGCTCGTAATGCGACATTTCCTTCCGCAAATTCGGGTTTTTGCTCAAATTGGCTTCCGTGTGAAACTCCACCGTTTCGATCAGATCGGAAGACTCGATGGGTTTGACAATGAAATTGTTGGCGCCGCAGGCGTGGGCCCGCTCACGGGTAATTTCATCTTCTTTACTGGTAATGACTACAATAGGCACGTTAGCGAACTTTTCGCCACAGCCGCGCACACGGCAAATCAAACCGTAACCATCCAAATTGGGCATCATAATGTCGCTAATAATCAGATTTACATCAGGATTTTGTTGCAGTTGGCTCCAGCCGTTTTCTCCATCTTCCCCTTCAAGTACGTTGAACCGCCCGTTTAGCATTTTTTTCAACGAAGCTCGCACGGTACGAGAATCATCCACGATCAATATGGTAGTCGCATTAGCCATTGGATTTCTCTTTGTCAGTAATTCGGTTTCTGTGAACTGGTTAATCCAGAAATAGTCCAGGTATTGGGACACACAGTTTTATAGATCGACCGGAATTGAGTTTTGCTTTAGTCCATTTATCGACAAAAATAAGCCTCATGGAAGGAACATTTATATTTTTTACAACGGGTTACAATTTTTCCGACTGAGACATTCGATAATTTTTTCCGTTCTCTCGCCAAACCGCCGAAACCGGGCCGGGCTTGCCTAATTATTGAATTATCATCAAAATCTCTGTATCGGAACACTCGGATACCACTCGTGGAACAAATCCTCTTATTTCTACTCACCGGCGTGGTTTCTGGCATTTTGGCGGGTTTATTGGGTATAGGCGGCGGCCTGATTATCGTTCCCGCTTTAAACTACATTCTTACCGGCGATCCGACTCATACAATGCATGTCGCTATTGGTACATCTTTAGCCGTTGTAACCCTGACGGCTATTTCCAGCGCCCGAGCACACCATAAAAAAGGTACTCTGAATTGGGATTATTGGCGCCTGTTATCGCCGGGTCTATTTAGTGGCACACTGGCCGGCGCATTCATCGCCGACATGCTTCAGGGGGAAACACTAAGAAACTTTTTCGCCGTCTTTGAAGTGTTGGTTGCATTGCAATTACTGTTGGACCTGAACGCAAAACCGTCAAACAAAACCCCCGGTTTTTTTGCCTTATTTTTGGTAACTCTTCCCATCGGTATGGTGTCTGCCTTCGCAGGCATAGGCGGTGGCTCAATGGTGGTACCGTTGTTAATGTGGTTGCGCTTACCCATCAAACAGGCCATTTCCACGTCAGCGGCTTGCGGTCTGCCTATCGCCATCGCGGGAACGTCAGGTTTTATGTTGACCGGATTGGACGTAACATCTGAGTTATCGACAATGAGTACGGGATTTATTTACTGGCCGGCATTTTTATTCATCAGTATCCCTGCCGTTTTATTGGCACCAGTGGGTGCCAAAATCGCACATGCATTACCTTCGCAGCTGCTGAGAATTGGATTTGCCTTGTTCTTGATCTTGTTGGCGATTTTTATGTTTGTAAAATAATTTGGGCTTAGACAGTAAACTTAATGTGCTGACTGCCCCTTCTGCGCTTGTTCTTTCAAGGCCAATGTTGCGTTAGCGATTACTGATTCCATATCCTGGTTTAGCTCCTCATTGATGGCATTACGATCAATCCCCTGCTTGATTTTATCGATGCCCTCGCTCGCTTTGTCATCCGCTATGCATAACAAGCCGGATTTAAACAACATGAGATAGTGGGATTCTCCCAACTCTTCCAGTTTTTGCCAAATTTGCTCGGCTTTGTCCCGGTCCCCCATGGTGAGGTACAATAACCCCAAGTGAAATCGGGCAATACCATAACCGGCATCTATTTGTAGGGCTGTTTCCAAATGTTGCAGCGATTTGTCATAAAGCCCCATATCGGCATAAAGAGAACCTAGCATATACCACATACGCACATCTTCCGGTGCTTTTTCCAACGCTAACTTTACCAGACCGATGGACTTTTGAGTGTCATGCGCCTGTGACGCTTGTAAGGCTAAATCCAACAACTGCTCTGCGTCCACATTCTCCATTCAAAACCACCCCTTGGTTATAATACACAGTTTTAATAGTACACAGGCTTTAAAACAAACGGTTAACATCTAACAAAAATAAACCCATTGATTAATGGCCAATAAGACAATCAATGGGCGCAGTTTAACCTTGCAAAGAAGCAATTTCCACAGGGACTTGAACTTGACCAATTAGCGTTCAATTTAACCAAAATTCTTTTATGTTTAAGATTTTTCCTACATCACTTAAGCCATTTCTCCCTATTATTTAGACGAATTCTGGAAATATCCGCATTGTTTCCCAATCTCACACCTGCTAGATTCAGATAGTGACCATCCCAATAACGCGACACAATGAGAGGATAGGCTTATGGGCGATATATTTACTGGCAAGTTTCTCCTGGTAATTACGGGCGTATTACTCCTATCTTCCGCATTTTCCTACACATTTATTGAAAAAAAACCGCAAAGCCCGACTTCTCTCACCCTCCCCACTGAACATCTGTCGGTGGTAAGCAGCACCCAAAACACCGATGATCGTATCGATCTGGCTTTGGATCACTCACTCAACGGTGAGTACCACAAGTCCTTTCCTGTGTTAAAAGAACTGGCCGATGCAAACGTAACCCGCGCAAAACTGTATTTGGCTGTCGCCCATTACCATGGACACGGTACGGAAAAAAACAAACAAAAAGCCAAATCCCTGCTGTTAGAGCTGCAGGACAAGAATTACGAACCGGGTATCGTCAGCACCTATTTAAACCTCATTGCTTATACGGAACAATAGTTGCGGCAAAGCCTCCTTGGCCGTTTTCCCAGCATTGAAACCCACCAAATCGACCGCATATTGGGCAGTGTAGGGGCACCGCTGCCGATCATCTGGAATTTCTCGATACAATGACGGAACTTTCCATCATTCGGTTTTTTCTAAGCGTTGTAGTCTGCATAATTAGTCTTGGAGTTGGAGATAATAATGAAACGAATTGTCCTGTTTTTGGTAACCAACATCGCCATCGTGCTGGTGCTGGGTATTTCATTACGGATTTTGGGAGTTGACACCATTCTGGACCAGCAAGGAGTGGGGCTGAATATTAATAATTTGCTGGTATTTGCTGCCGTATTTGGATTTGGCGGATCTTTTATTTCTTTGGCCATGTCCAAGTGGACGGCAAAACGATTTACCGGGGCGCAAGTCATTGAGTCTCCGCGCTCCAGCCAGGAACAATGGTTGGTGGAAACGGTTCGCCGTCAAGCCCAACAAGCCGGTATTGGTATGCCCGAAGTGGCGATCTACGATGCCCCCGATGTAAACGCCTTTGCCACCGGTATGTCGCGCAATAATGCCTTAGTCGCCGTAAGTACCGGTCTTTTGACCAGCATGACGCGGGATGAAGCCGAAGCCGTGTTGGGTCACGAGGTAAGCCATGTGGCCAATGGCGACATGGTGACACTGGCCTTGATACAGGGGGTAGTCAATACGTTTGTTATATTCCTTTCTCGTGTCATTGGCCATGTTGTAGACCGGGTGGTGTTCAAAGTGGAAAGGGGTCACGGTCCTGCGTTTTGGATTACTGCTATCATCGCGGAAATTGTATTGGGCATATTAGCCAGTATTATCGTAATGTGGTTCAGTCGCCAACGGGAATTCCGTGCCGATGCCGGAGGTGCCGATCTGGCCGGCCGTGGTAAAATGATTGCCGCGCTACGACGCCTACAAGCCTCGGCAAACCAACCTCATTTACCGGATCAACTGGCTGCCTTCGGCATTAGTGGCGGCCTGGGTTCGGGGCTGAAGCGTTTATTTATGTCGCATCCGCCACTGGAAGAGCGTATTGCACGGCTCGAAGGAGATCGTTCTTACGTTCATTCTCACTAAGGGAACCTATCAATAAAAAGCGCCGGAACTGTCCGGCGTTTTTTATTAGCAACTTTAATCTTACGGCTTTTCCCGCAGTAGTTTTTCTATCGTTTCCGTCATAGTTGAGCTTAGCGGTGTCACCCGGCTGTTAAAACTGGCAACCAATCGCCCCTTTCGATCCAGGATATATTTATGAAAGTTCCACTGAGGAAATTCGCCCGCGATGCGTCCCAAGGTTTGGTAAAGCGGGTCGGCGTTATTTTTTGCGACGTGGGTTTTTTCAAACATGGGGAACTCCACCCCATAAGTCAGACGACAGAATTCCTGGATCTTTTTTTCTCCGCCCGGTTCCTGCCCGCCAAAATCGTTGGACGGAAAGCCTAATACCACCAAGCCCTGATCACGGTAGCGACGATACAGGTTTTCCAAGCCTTCGTACTGAGGAGTAAATCCGCATTTGCTCGCTGTATTCACCACCACCAGCACTTTCCCAGCATATTGCCGACACAAATCTACGACCGTTTCGCCTGCTAAAACGCGCTTTTGAAACTGTAAGGTCTGCGGACATTGGTTTGCAGCGAAACTCTGAGCTGCCATCATCCATGCCAATAAAAAAAGAGCAATACGCGCCATATTTAAAACAAATCGCCCAAACCTTGCTCTTCGCCGCCTCCGGTGGGGGTCGCTAAAGGTGCTGCGCCTCCACTCCCACC
The DNA here is from genome assembly GCA_029882975.1 of Gammaproteobacteria bacterium. Taxonomy (NCBI): domain Bacteria; kingdom Pseudomonadati; phylum Pseudomonadota; class Gammaproteobacteria; species Gammaproteobacteria bacterium. Next base: position 86,274 of record JAOUJW010000014.1, on the reverse strand, counting down.
TTCGTCCCCGCTATCGGGTAAACATTGGGAGTCGAAGTATTCGAACACGGCCCCGTCCACACCGGTGGGAGCCGGTTTACCGGTTTCAGGATCAATTCGTACGGTAGAAACACCGGCGGGCTGAGTAAGAACATGTTCCGGCACCCCTTTTCGCGCCTCGCGCATATAATCAATCCACATAGGTAAAGCAGCACGACCACCGTATTCGCCCCGCCCCAGAGTCTGCGGATGATCGAATCCAACCCATGCGGTGGTAACCACTTGATCATTGAAACCTGAGAACCAGGCGTCGACCTGGTCATTGGTGGTACCGGTTTTACCGGCCAGATCATCGCGGTTCAAGACCAAGGCCCTGCGCCCCGTTCCCAGCTTAACGACATCACGCATAATACTGGTCATAAGGAACACATTCTTTTTACTGATGACCGGTTTCAGGCTTTTGGTTTGCTGCACAATAGGAATGTAGCTATTCGTCTCGGCAGCAACATCCGCTACTTGAGCCTCACTGGACATGGCTTCCATCTCAGTGTTGGTTCCATTAATGGCATTGTTGCCATTACCATTAATGCTTTCATCAGCATTACCGAGAACACCCAGCGCCCCGTTGACTGAACCGTTAAAACCATCTGCTGATGTTTCCAGTAAGCCGCCGTCACGCTGTGCGGTTTCGTCCTCTAATACAATCTTGGGTGCAAGATATAAGGGTCTGTCATCAGAGTCCACAATTCGCTCGATAAAATAGGGATCCACCAGATATCCCCCATTGGCGAACACGGCGTAACCACGCACCACGCTCATGGGTGGTACAGATGCCGTACCCAAAGACAAGGTCAGGTTTCGGGGCATACTACTTTCGTCAATCCCAAAGCGCTTAGCATAATCCACCGCGTAAGAAACGCCAATGCTCTGCAGTAATCGAATTGAAACCAGGTTAACGGATTTAGTCAGCGCCACCCTCAATCGCAACGGCCCTTGAAATTTACCGTTGTCGTTTTCCGGTCGCCAAGGGTTACCGTCGGAATCCTGGATCACGATGGGTGAGTCATTGATAATGGATGCAGGGGTAAAACATTTTTCCAAAGCGGCGGAATAAATAAAGGGCTTAAAGTTTGAGCCCGGCTGTCTTTTCGCCTGAACGACACGATTGAACTTGGTCTTATGAAAATCGAATCCGCCCACCAAAGATTTAACCGCGCCGGTGTGAGGCTCCAAGGAGACCAACGCACCTTCAACTTCCGGGATTTGCGCCAGACGCCAGGTTTCCCTTTCCATGATTGGAGTATCGTCACCTGCTTCGCCAACGGGTTGCGCCGTTGCCTCTGCAGGTAGCGGTATGCGCTCTACATAGATGATATCGCCACGGCGCAAGACCTGATCCACCGATGTAGGTGCTTCGCCCACGGCATTTCTATCCACAAAGGGTTTAGCCCACTCGATACCGGACCACGGAATAGTCAGCAGGTTGGCGTACTTTGGTTGAAAAACCGTAACACTTCCACCGTCAACTTTAGGCTCTTCTCCTGTAGCATTGGCGGCTGGTGCACCCAACAAGTTAACACCTACCACAATCCCGGGTAACAAATGACCCCGTTGCGGGTAGTCTGCCACCGCATTATCGAGAACGGAAAAAGTTTCGTCATCAATATCTTCCATTCTTAAATCGGTTTCCAATTCGAGAAAACCAATCGGGCCCCGATAACCGTGACGACGATCGTATTCCATCAAGTTGTTACGCAAAGCCACATTCGCCGCTTTTTGTAAGCGGGAATCAATAGTGGTATACACTTTATAGCCGGAGTCATACACTTCCTCGCCATAGAGCTTCACCATCTCGTCCCGCACCATTTCGGTCAAATAAGGCGCATTGACTTCATAGTTGGCCGCGTAAACACTGGCCTCATCCACGGCTTCATTAGCCTCCGTAAATTGAGCTTCATCAATAAATCCCAGTTCCTGCATACGACTGAGCACATAGGCTCTTCGTAACAAAGCCCGGCGTGGGTTGACGATAGGATTGTAGCGTGAGGGGGCTTTAGGCAACCCGGCAATCATAGCCATTTGGTGCAGGGTCAACTCATCCACCGATTTGCCATAATAGACTTGAGCGGCCGCCGCCACGCCATACGCCCGATTACCCAAATAGATCTTATTGAGATACAACTCCATAATTTTTTCTTTGGAGAGGAGTTCTTCCATTTTCCAGGACAGAAAAATTTCTTTCATTTTGCGCAAATAGGTCTTTTTGCGACTTAAGAAGTAGTTTCGTGCCACCTGCATGGTAATAGTACTACCACCCTGCCCCTTGCGCCCGGTACGAATCAAGTGAAATACGGCCCGCGCAAGACCGCGATAATCCACGCCGCCATGTTCAAAAAAGCGGGTATCCTCGGCGGCTATAAACGCGTTGACTAAATCCTGTGGTAGTTGCTCATAATTTAAGGGTGTGCGCTTTTTTTGTCCAAATTCCGCCAACAAAGTGTCATCAGCCGAGTAAATGCGTAAAGGTACGGACAATTTAATTTCGTTCAAGGCTTCGATGTCAGGCAACTGCGGCTTAATGATTAAATAGGCCACCCCAATTGCCAGTGCACCCAACGCGCCCATAGCTATGGAAGCTATCAAGCCGTATTTCAATAACTTGTGGGATAATTTCTGTTCCTGCACCCTACGTATTCTGGATCTCATGAGTACCACTCTTCTCCATTATTGACGGATTCGCGTTAACAAAATCAGAAAGAGTTGATTGTTTTTTGCACAAACCGGTGCAACCGGGCGTTTACGCGAAGTCGCCAAACTTTAACTTTAACTTTAACTACAGTGTGCAGCAACTATTATGCCGCATGCCTGCAAAACATAATCAGCCGGGCTGAAAAATAGCCGGTGAGAACGGGTTTCACTGAACGTCGAAACAGGTGCAGTATACCCGATTTAAAAGCCGATGAGAGACAAATTTATGAATTGTGCGAAAAACGTCCGTTTTTGGCATTGTGGTACCATGGCACTCGGTGTGACAATAGTCACCAGTCACTCTCTCAGCACGGATTGTAAGCATGGATAAACGCTTAGTACCCCAGCGGATCGGCTCTCTGATTCTCTCCTTGTTTATTGTTTGGCATGCAGTGGGTATTACCGTAGTAGGCCCTTTGAACAAGGGCTCTGCACGCGACAAACTGATTACAGCCTATGGCCCCTACCTTAACTTGCTGCATCTCAACGACGAATGGCCGTTTTACGCACCCAATCCATTCTTGGGCAGCATTATGAGCTATAAAGCGGTTGACCGTAGCGGGCAAACCAAGACTTACCCATTAACGCAGGCACATCACAAGCTTGACCACGCTTATTTTCGCTATACAAACTTTTATGTATACCTGTTTTCTGCACCGAATTACGCGCAACAACGCGGGTATGATAAAAGCGTGGCACGTTTTTTATGTGCACAACACCAAGGCAGTGTCCGAGAAATCAGTTTTGTTTTACAAAAACAAAAACGATTCACACCACGCGACTATAAAGCAGGCTACCGCCCAACGGACCCTCCTTTTTTGGACACCCATATCTTTGGACCGTTCCCCTGTTAAACAAACATGATTAACCAATTCCTATGACCGGCATAGACAAAATCGTACACGCATGGCACACCATCTGGTTTCAGGATAAAAACACCTTACCCCTGGAAGTCCTGCGTCTGGGCCTGGGGTTTTTGTTGTTTTTCAACTATGTCATGCTATCCCCCCAGGATGTATTGATCCTTTACAGTAACGACGGTCTATTCAGCCGAGACGTCGTCCCGGAGATACAGTATTTAGTTTCTTTTTCCGTTTTTGGTCTGTTGGACCACCCCTGGCAGGTATTGGTTTTTCACTACGTTTTTGTCCTCTTGTGCTTTTGTTTCTTTGTGGGCTGGCAAACCTCATGGGTCAAGTGGCTGGTTCTACTGGGCCACTTAAGCTATTTCAACCGCAATGAGCTTCTGTTCTATGGCGTTGATAGTGTCATGGTTGCCCTACTGGTCCCCCTGTGCATCGCACCCGTTGGCAACGCTTTGAGCGTAGACCGTATACGACAAGTGGCAAAACACAAGATTGCCTATGGTCTGGATCAACGCCCCGCCCTTTTAAACAGTTACCGGGGTTTTGCCGGCCAACGTCTGATACAGTTGCAAATGGCGGTAATATATTATTCCTCAGGTGTTTCCAAGTTGCGTGGAGAGACGTGGTTGCAAGGTGATGCTCCCTGGATTGCCATAACCAACAACGAAACCGCTTTTTTCCCTCTGGGTATGTTTGCACACCAGTACTGGATGATTCAGCTCATGGCATATGGCACCATATTAATTGAAATTGCCTATCCCTTTTTTATTTGGCAACACAAAACCCGACCCTACGTACTGGCCTCCGCTCTATTTTTGCATGTCAGTATCGCCGTATTATTGGGCATGTATTATTTCGCAACAGTTATGGTTTTCGGGCACCTCGCCTTTATGCGCCGAGAATGGTACCAGGCTGCCGGCCAGTGGTGGAAAAGAAAAGTATCACGCATGGAAATAATTTATGACGGCGCCTGCGGTTTTTGCAAAAACTCCATGGCCCTGTTTCTTGCGTTTGACGGTTTAAACCAGATTCAGACGCGTAATTATCGTAGCGACCCATCACCGCTGGTACCGCAGGAAGACCTTGAACACGCATTATATACAGTAGTTGAAAACAAGCCCCCTCTGGCCGGCTTCGATGCCTACCGATATGTGGTTCTACGTACACCGGGAACCTGGTGGTTTGCGCCGCTGTACTACATTCCCATATTCAGCCGCCTCATTGGTCGAGCAGTTTACCGCTGGATTGCCGACCATCGGCAACAATTGTCTGCCGGGTTGTTTCGATCAAGAAAACAGACGTCGAAACTCTCTTAACATCCGTAACCGTAACTTTTAAACCAAAGCCTAGGATGCATTAGCTGCCATGCGAGATGGGATCCGAACGCGAAACGTGGAACCGCAATGCAGCTCACTTTTCACCGTGATTTCACCGCCCATTAAACAACATATTTTTTGACTGATGGGCAATCCCAAACCCGTTCCTTTGTTATCTTTTCTGGCACTATCCAACTGTGAAAACTCATTGAAAATTTCATTGAGTTTGTTGCTATCCATACCCACACCTTCGTCCGCCACCTCGAACACCATCCATTCGTCCTTACCACCTCGCATACGAGAAACTTCCAAACGAATGGCCTTACCTTCGGCGAAACGAGTCGCATTACTGAGCAGATTGATTAACACCTGGCGAATTTTGGTTTTATCCACATACATTTGCCCAAGATCACCATCGTAGTGCACACTGAACTTATTGTTGTGTTTAGCCAACAAGGGCTCCATGGTCAGAATGGTTTCATCCACAAAAGGTTTGACCTCTACCCACGTGGGGAAAAAATCCATTTTCCCCGCCTCGATTTTGGACAAATCGAGTATGTTATTGATCAAACTGAGCAAATGGGTTCCGGCCGAGTTGATTCTCCCCAAATCGCTAACCAGTGTTTCATCCTTATTGTGTTCGGCCTCTTCTTTCAGAAGTTCGCTGTAACCCAAAATGGCGTTTAGTGGGGTGCGCAACTCGTGACTCATACTGGCCAAAAATTTACTTTTAGTCTGGCTGGCTTTCAACGCTTCGTCTCTGGCCACCGCCAACTCTTGTGTGCGATCCCGGACTCGGTTTTCCAGATCGTCATGGGCTTCACGTAAGCGGGACTGACTTTGACGCAGCTCATACACATACTTGGCGATGGAGTCAGCCATGTTGTCAAATGCCGTACCCACCACAGCCACTTCATCCGAACCTTTTAACTTGACACGCATGTCTAGGTTACCGGATGCAAATTTACTGGCGGCCTGAGCCAGTGCACTTAATCTCCGGGTGAGCAAAATACCCAACAACATTCCAACCACGGCGGTTACGATCATGCTGATCACAGCGATCTTAACCCCAAGCTCCATCACCTGACGATTAACCTCGATTAACTCCGCATGGGAAAAGTTCACTGCCAATATTCCCAACACACCCGAGGTATTACTAATCTCCTCCACGCGCCAGAACCGGTCGTTGTCATCCACCATGGTCGGAATGGTGCTACCAAGATCCTCCACCGCACTGCTCACGAGAACCCTGCCCTTGCGATCTGCAACCAGTATTTTCACCACATGTGGATCTTCCACATACTGCTCGATATACGGCTGTAAATCGTCAAATTCCAATGTGAATAAAGCAATACGGCTTAAATCTATAATCTGCTTCACTATCACATTTTCATTGATGATCAAATGCTTACGATTTTCATCCAAGGAACGGGATAAAGTCAGCCACAAGGTAAACGCCATAATAATTGCTACTAATATAAAAAATACAATGGCGATACGATACTTGAAGGAAATGCTGTTCATTGCGGCTTATCCACACCAATGGATACGTAGTCTATTTTTCGAGCAATTTGACCAAATCACGAATCACATCATAATCTTTATCTTCAACCGCAACAAACGGTTTCATTCGACCGCGTTTCAGTAACATTATACCTTCTTCGTTTTTACTCCAACCCAGAATGGCAGCCCGAATTTTATTTCGCAGCTCTACTGGCAAACGCTTATTGGCAATGTAGAGACTGTGAGGAATCGTTCGGCTCTTGGCTAAGCGATTGAATTTGGTTTTCATCTTAGCCTCAAAAAAGCGGATAGGGGGTGCTGCTGTACCACATACGTCCGCCAGACCTACTAGTACTTGTTGCATGCAGGAAACATGAGAACGCATGTGACGAACTTCCATATCTTTTTCCGGATTGATTCCGTTTTCTATTAACAGCGCTTTGGTCAAGCGGCTCACCGCTGCAACATCAGGAGGTAAAGCCAAACGCTTGCCCTTCAGATCCGCAATAGTTTTGATGGGACCGTCTTCTTTAACCACTAATACTGCAGCCAACTCCTCTCCTCGCGATGCCAACGGCACATAGTCGTGTTTATCCGCAAGTCGAATGTAGTCAAAGGGCTGAACAAACGCGATATCGTATATTTGCGAGTCAGAGCGCTCCATAAAATTCCGATAACTCAGGCTGGATCGAAATTGGATTTCTCTCCCCAGTGCATCACTAATGGAGGCCGCCATAGGCGCGAAGATGTTCTCTAACTCTCGTGCAGGCAAAAATGGAAAAACTCCCATTTCTAATGGTTTGGAATTATTTGCGCTGGCAGGCAAGCAGACCATTAAAGCTAGCCAGAATGACAACACCGATTTTCGAATGTTCATAAGTTTCCCCTAGCATTGCGGTTCGTAGGAATGTAAATAAAAAGTATACAATTATGTCGTCAATTATTAAGATTTATTAAGCCCTAACAACGCCTTTTCACAAATTGATATGTTACAAACCTCAACTAGCTAGATCACACCACTTGGATTTGTGATTGAGAAGGTAGGAAACGATGAAAATATTGGGGCTAACGAAGGATCGGAAGCTAAGGTAAAATCGTACTCGAAATTGTGGCGGGTCTTAAGAGAAAGGGAGTGCGCACACTCCCCTACTCTGCCTTGCTGCTGCTTAACTTCCCTTGCTTTTTAATTATATAGCCAATGCTTGGAAAATTTCCACCCTCACAAGCAGATACTGACTATTTTTCTTCTTCATCGACAGATTACATGCTAATTTTTTGTAAAAAGACAATTCCAACTCTAAAGAATTTTTTCTAAATAGGATTTAAGGGTTAACTTCTGTGACCCAATTCCTATTTCCATCGCTTGGACATGCCGATGTAGGCATTACCAACCAGCTGTTTTTTCGGGTGGCACTTATCAATATATTATCTGGGAGGTCAGACTCATGCCTACATGGTACTCTGTGGATTTGGGTGATGGCATCGATGCCTTTGCACCCTCTAAGAAAATTAAACAAGAATTCTATTCGCTTTTTGAGCGTTCGGGTAAACCAAACAATATGGCGGTATTTTCCCGTTATGATTTGAAATCCAATTGTTTTACGGTGTATTTTTCACCCTTGACCGCAGAACTGGCTGTAGAGTTTTCGGCTACACCTTGCGACAAACCGGAGTTCAGCAACAATTTATCCTTGTTAGCCGGACACAATCGCAGCATTAGTGAGTTGTTTCCTCTGGTCAATTAGTCGGATTTTGCTACTAACGTATACCCCAAACGGGAACGTATCGAGGATTTACCTCGTATCCATACCTTAGCCGATGTAGTAAACCACAGTCGCGGTCCTTGAAACGCGACTGCTGACACTACTTCGTTTCTATCAATGGGGGCCAAACTGCGCCCGGTTACTGCATCTCGCCCCACAGTAATAATAGGTTTGGATGCAAACGTGGAGGCCAGCCAAACGCTCTCTTCATGAACTGCCATGTTGTTTCCGGTTCCGGCACCAATCAGCGAAACCCATTGCTTGGCACCCGGCTCCAATAAGCTGACATAAATATCTTTAAGCCAGTGGGTCACATAGACACCACTGCCCTGCCCCATCATGCCCCCGGCAATATCCCAGGCGCTGTTGTGATTAAGGCCATGTTCTGTGGTATACAGACGAGCCTCCTGGTTTTTCGGGCTATAGCGTAGTACGCCACAACCAAACGTCCTCACCCCGATGTTATCCACAAAACTACCGTCACCCACCAGCCATATTTCGGCGTCAATAGCCCGCATGGTTAAGCTGCTGGGAGCACCTTGACACACAGAATCCAGCACCGGTTCTTGCTTCCAATCCTGTTCCGGATTGCGCCGTATTAAACCTGTGTTGGCCTGGTACAAATAGCCGTCCAGCCAAGCCTGAGCCATGGCGGTATCACCCACTTTTTGCCATTGTTCCAATTGAGTGTTAAATACATAGCTGCCCAATGCCGTCTCCTTACCATAGGAATGGGCCAAGCTTAGCTGCACAGCAATACCATCCGGCAGAGCCACCAATTCGCGCACCATCTCGTAAGCCACATTCTCAAATTGGCGGTATAGAGTCAGCGTCTTGCCTTGTACTTTGACTAAGCCCTTATCCGATCCTATCCAGAGCGCATCCCCCCGAACGAGTATCTCGTCCAACTGGCTTTCCGCTAAGATTGGGGGCATTGGAAACAAAGTATAATCACCAATGTTTTGTTCCGCTCCCAACTGAGCTTTGTGCACACTGGGTTGAGACTTTGTGTTAAGAGAAGACAAATCCGCGTCCGTGTCTGTCGCCAACATGACGATCAACACCACACTGAGAGCAACAAGGGATACAGCAGCTATCAGTAACTGCTTTTTATAGATTAACCATTCCATGAAAAAGGTGAATCCTTAAAGAGAGAAAATCAGGAGCTTCTGAATTCAATGACATTGTTGGCTTCAAATGATCCATCGGCCAACTGTTCACCCAGCAACAGTTCCATTGCTTCCAAAGTTCGTTGTAGGATTAAATCGGCATGGGCATGATAGCTGCGCAACTCGCACTTGATGGGTTCGAATAAATTATCCCGATGTTGGGTTTGAAACGCCGTCCACGCTACCACGGGCACATCCCCTTGAACACGATCCACCACAATCCAGGCATCTGCGTCCAAGATTAAATCCAGATGCTTTAATTTAGGGATGGCAAATCGAAGACTCTGACTCAAACGATGCAGTGCAACTTGCACGTGATTGAAGTAATTGGCATCCAACTCCCATTGCCTGAGTTCGTATACCGGCAAACCTTCCAAGCGTTCGTGCATTTTACGTCCTCTACTACCATACTCTTATACTATGGTCATGCAGTCTTTGGTCATGCAGTCTTTGGCGGCTGTAAAAATCGGCCAAAGACCCACTGAGCAGCGACAGGCAGGAACTTAAGCAGTTAAGCTGGCAAACAACTGCGGCAACTTCTCCGGCAAACGCTGCACATGATCAATTATAGTATAGTTGTTAGCACCGAATATGCGTTTCACATACGCATCGGCGTGAGGATCCAAAGTAAGACAGTAGGTCAACACGCCCTTGCTGTAGAGTTCTTCCACCGCTTTTTTCGTATCGTGACGCAAATGTTGCGGATCACGCTCATCAATATCCGCCGGTTCACCATCGGTCACCAACAAGATTAACTTTCGCTTTTCCGGCTGTTTCAACAAATGCTTACCGGCGTGACGCAAGGCCGCACCCATGCGAGTGGACAAACCGCCTTTCATTCCCGCCAAACGGGATTTGGCGTCATCATCGAAGTGCTGATTAAAATCTTTAAACCGGTAGTACTGCACGTCATGACGACCGTCGGAAGCGAAACCGTGCAGTGCAAATGGATCACCAATACCGTTGATCGCCGTAGCCACCAAAGTTGCGGCCTCACGGGTGAGTTGCAGTACGGTTTTGTCGGAACCGGATACGGTTTCATTGGTGGACTCGGACAAGTCCATCAATACCACCACGGAAAGATCGCGATTTTTAATCACATTGCGCATGGTTATTCGAGGATTGGGCTGCTCCCCCATACGAATGGAAATCATGGCATCAACGGCGGCATTAATATCCACTTCATCGCCATCTTCCATATTGCGTACCCGCTGTACGCCTTCCGGAGTCAACAAATCAATGATCTGCTTGATTCGCCATGCTACGGGGCGGTATTCGAGCATAATTTTTTCAATGTCTTGAACCATGCCTTTGGCTTGGCGTCGCTCGTAAACGGTTACCCAATCCGGGCGATGCAATTGAATATGATAATCCCATTCATGATAGTGGAACGGTTCGGAAACCGGCTCCTTGCCCCACATCACATTAAAACTTTTGGTTTTTTCCAGATCGTCTTCATAGGGAAACATTTCGGTTGGACAAGTCCAAATCTCCTGAGCATCGTCTCCCGCCAGTTCGCAATCCACTTCATTGGCCATTTCCACTACACTGACGGTCTTGCGCACTTGGCGTTGACTGGCAGCCACGTATTGGTTCATTACCTCAAAAGTGAATTCTTCAAACTCCCACACGAAACGGTTGTCATCACGATAGGGAATCCGGATTCGCTCCAGAATACGCAGACTGGGCACTTCTTTGCGGGTGGAAAAGAGATTAAACAACTCCATACCCAGATGCCAGGAAAACTCATTGTTGTCCTGCTCTGTTTCAATATTGGCGTGGAATTTTTCACAAAATGCATTTAATTCAGCGTCATCGGTTTTAACATTGGCGTCGAGCAGCATGAGAGCAACTTGCTCCAATACCAACATGGTCTTGTGTTCCACATCGCCTTCAAAGGCAACATCCAACAATGAACGCCACAGATTTTTCAAACCGGGAAATTCTTTGATGGCCTTGTATTCAATGCGGGCATCTTCAACAAAGCCAACAAAAAACAGCTGTGCAGGGCTGAGTTGTTCAGCAGAGATACGCGATTGGGTATAACAAATATGTGCCGCCATGTGCGCAGCTGTGGCACGATACAATTCCAAACCGGCAATATCTCCGATACTGTCCACCGCATCCGGCATATGTAACACATGGGAGGCAATGTAAGGTCGAAAATCAGTATAGTCCGCACCGGTCGGTCGCAAAAAGAAATCCCGCCCCCAAAGCGCACGCAAATAAAAATTTAACTTTCTTTGCGTGTCGATAAACAGCGTACCACGGCGCTCTTTCTGCAACATGGCCCGGCTGTCCTGGGATTCCAGGTTAAAATAGGAGGTCAGGTTATTAAAATCCCGACGATAGGCCTCGGCACCAAAATTAGCCCAACGCCTCAAGCCACTTAAGGTTAACTTGGACAAAAGCTCGTCAATGTGATTGAGCATGGGTCGCACGCCCCGAGCCGCCGTGGATGCCAACTGATGGACCAAGGTAAGATACCCACGCAACAGCTCCGCATCGCCGAGGCGGCGCGATGCCGTCGGTAAGCTGTCAAACAACAGCGCGATCACCTCACCGGAGGTCATGGAAGACAGCTTCATGGCTGCGGTGAGACAATCGTTAATGATGTCTTCACCACACTCTTTTGCAACCAATGGCATTTGTTGCAAATAGGATATCACCACCCCTTTGCCCCGCCCCAGGTTACAAAGGGCCTTGGCACCGTCCAGATATTCTTGCAAACCGGTCGGGGACATAACCCTGGCCGCTTCCTGGAAAGTTCCTTCCAGCACACTACGAACTTCAGGGGCGATACCGCTAATGTAATCTTCGTAATCTTCGAGTTTTATCGACATCTTCTTTACCTAAGCGCAAATCCGCAAAATGACTAACTGCTTATGCTCTTACCCACCAACCCCGACAATTTTCAACTGCCGGAACAGGGATCTTAACTAAAGAACGTTTGCACTGCCGCGTTTAAGGTATCACGCATATCCGGATCATCGGTCAAAGGGGTTACCATGGTCATGCTGCAAGCGGCAACCGGCTCCACACCTTTGCCAATTAATTGGCCTGCGTATACGAGCAAACGAGTGGAAATACCTTCGTCCAGGCCGTGACCTTTAAGGTTACGGGTACGATGGGCAATTTGTACCAGCTTGTGTGCAGTGTCCGCGTCCACACCGGACTCTTTGGATACGATAGCCGTTTCGATTTTCTCGTCCGGGTAGTCAAAATCCATCCCACCAAAACGCTGCTTGGTGGATTGTTTTAAGTCTTTCATGAGACTTTGATAACCGGGATTGTAAGAAATCACCAATTGAAAATCTTTGTGTGCTTCGATGAGCTCGCCTTTTTTGTCCAGCGGCAAGCTACGACGGTGGTCAGTTAGCGGATGGATAACCACCGTCGTATCCTGGCGTGCTTCGACCACTTCATCCAGATAGCAGATGGCACCGATGCGCGCTGCTGTAGTTAATGGTCCGTCCTGCCACTTGGTTCCGTCTTTGTCCAGCAGGAATCGACCCACCAAATCGGACGCCGTCATATCTTCGTTACAAGCCACCGTGATTAAAGGGCGTTTCAACCTGTAAGCCATGTACTCCACAAACCGGGATTTTCCACAACCGGTCGGTCCCTTTAACATGACCGGCATACGCGCGCTGTATGCAGCCTCGTACAACTCCACTTCATTTGCAACGGGTTCGTAGTAGGGTTCAGTTTCTATAACATACTGAGCTGGATCAACTGTGATATCACTCTTTGACATAACACACCTTCGATTGTTTTGAAGTTTGAAATTTACCTAAACAGCTACGCTGGTAGCGGTTGTCCCCTGAAGTTCCTTCAGAGCTCTAATCCTCATCATCGGTCTCGGTTTCTCCGGACCACCCGGCAGCCCGAGCGTTTTTCATCGCTTCGCCGTGTATTGCTTCATGGCGTTTGCGCAAATCTTCCGGCAAATGGGTAACCAGACAACCGTATTTATCCCATTCGTCGTTTACCTTCTGCAGCAAAGCATCGATGCCCGCCAAATTCCAACCTTCACAGGTTTCCGTTTCGGGAAGCAGGCCAAATACCCACGCATCACGAATAATTTTTCCAATAGTGGTCATGCCACCATTTATGTCATTGTTGATGCCTACGTACTTATCCGGTTTTGCCATCTTTGTAACTCTCTAAATCAGTTCTTATTAAGTTCTGGCGCTCTTGACAAGAAAACCCCTGGCCGGTTGCGGCCGGGCAGGGGCTCCTGGTATTACTTAACTTTGAACCCTGCGCGATTAAACGACTTTACCGCGATAAATGACCATCGCAGCACCGGCAGATTGCGCATAGTTATCAAAGCCCAGCAGACGAACGTGATTATCCGGGTGAGCTTTGTGGCAAGCTTCCACTTCAGCCAGAATAGCATCAACGTTGGTCTCACCGAACATAGGCAGTTTCCACATGTACCAGTAGTTGCCACGGGCATTTTCCGGCTCAGTGTGTTCGATACCCGGGTTCCAACCCTTGCCGACGATGTACTCGATTTGGGCACGGATTTGCTCGGGGGTCAGAGCAGGCAAGTATGAAAAAGTTTCAAACTTACGGCTTGATGTATCGCTCAAGCTCGATTTGTAATCTTGCATATCACTCATTGGTTTTACTCCAATTAAACAGTTCCAATTCCACATGGGGTGGGCTGACGCCCACCCTGTGATTTCAGCTTATTTGTGGGACACGTCCAGCTTGTCAACCGTATCAAATTCGAATTTGATTTCTTTCCAGGTTTCCATAGCCATCTTGAGTTCCGGGCTGCTCTTAGCCGCGTTGATAAGAATGTCTTTACCTTCTTTCTCAATCTCACGGCCCTGGTTACGTGCTTCAACACAAGCTTCAACCGCAACACGGTTAGCCGCTGCGCCCGCTGCGTTACCCCAGGGGTGACCCAGAGTACCACCACCGAACTGCAGTACGGAGTCGTCGCCGAAGATGCTAACCAGCGCAGGCATGTGCCATACGTGAATACCACCGGAAGCAACCGGCAGAACGCCAGGCATTGAGCCCCAATCTTGATCGAAGAAAATACCGCGTGAACGGTCTTCTTTGATGTAGCTGTCACGCATGATGTCGATCCAACCCAGGGTAGCGTCACGATCACCTTCCAGCTTACCTACAACGGTACCGGAGTGCAGATGGTCACCACCGGACAGACGCAGGATCTTAGTCAGTACGCGGAAGTGAATACCGTGGTGCGGGTTACGGTCTAATACGGCGTGCATAGCGCGATGGATATGCAGCAACATGCCGTTGTCTTGACACCATTGAGCCAATTGAGTGTTAGCAGACCAACCACCAGTGATGTAGTCATGCATAATGATGGGAGCGCCGATTTCTTTGGCGTATTCAGCTCGTTTCATCATTTCGTCAGAAGTAGGAGCGGTTACGTTCAGGTAGTGACCTTTACGCTCGCCGGTTTCCTGCTCAGCTTTCAAAATAGCTTCCATAACGAAATCGAAACGGTGACGCCAGCGCATGAAAGGCTGAGAGTTTACGTTTTCGTCGTCTTTGGTGAAGTCCAAACCACCACGCAGGCCTTCGTAGCAAGCACGGCCGTAGTTTTTCGCGGACAAGCCCAATTTCGGCTTAATGGTACAACCCAACAGAGGACGACCGTATTTGTTCAAAATGTCGCGCTCAACTTGAATACCTTGAGGCGGCCCATTACAAGTCATAACGTACGCAATCGGGAAGCGAACATCTTCCAGACGCAGTGCGCGCAGAGCTTTAAATCCGAATACGTTACCAACCAAAGAGGTCATAACGTTAACCACGGAACCCTCTTCGAACAGGTCGATGGGGTAAGCTACAAATGCATAGAAACAAGTGTCATCGCCGGGTACGTCTTCGATAGCGTAGGCACGGCCTTTGTAGTGATCCAGGTCGGTCAACAAGTCGGTCCATACAGTGGTCCAAGTACCGGTTGAAGATTCTGCAGCAACCGCCGCGGCAACTTCTTCACGCGGAACGCCAGGTTGTGGGGTTACTTTAAAGCAAGCCAGGATGTCGGTGTCTTTTGGTGTATACTCCGGCATCCAATACGTTTCGCGGTATTCTTTTACGCCCGCATCATATTTCTTAGCCATTCGCAATTCCTCTTAGGATTGAAAAAAATAAACTCTGTTGGTATCAGGGCATGCAGTATTGCCCAGCCAATGCATAATGTAAATTAAATAATAATGATGGAAAGCATAAGCATTTATATATGGTTAATATGTCTTTGTTTTCAAAGATATAACTGTAAAACTCAAAAAAACCTACTGAAATTATCAATTTTTTTCTAAAAATTGATGGCCCCCATGGTTGGTAGCGAATACACTAAAAAAACAAAAAAGACTTAATCCCATAGAACGGTTATGTGTAAAGGGTTCATATTTGGAATCAAATGAATTGACGCGAAGCTTTCTGGAACAAACGCTCACTTGCCACTTGTTCCTGGATGAGCAGCTCTACTTCCTCCACGCTAATCCCGCATTTTTGGAAGTTTGTAAAGTCAGCACGACCGAACTGCAGAAAAACCTTAGCGCACACCTCCCCGCCCCGGTTCTGGAAATCATACAACACAGTCTCAGCAGTAAATTTCCCAGCCGCAGTTATGCTGAATTGCTGTCATTTGGGGAAAATAGCGACACTAAGGCTCAATATTACGATATCGCCACCGATCTGTTGTTTGATGACAATGGCGCTGTAGCCGGCATCGTCTGCTCTCTTTGCGATGTTACCGACAAGGTTCTTGCTGACAAAAAACTGCTGCAGGAAAGCGAAACCCGATACGAGGAAGTCGCCGCCAGTGTACCCGGAGCGGTGTTTCAGTTATTAGTCACCCCTGACGGAAAACTGGAAGTCCCCTTCATGAGCGAAGGCTTCGCTCGCATCACGGGCATCAGCAGTCAGGACGTGGTGGCCAATCCGGCGGTTGCTTTTGGCGCAGTACATCCCGATGACGTGGGAACCCTGCGCGAACGCATTTTCAGCTCAGCGGAGCAACTACAGGACCACACTGCTGAATTTCGCTTGTATACCAAGTCGGGAGAACTTAAGTGGTTTCAAACCCGCACTCATCCGCACCTTCTGGACGACGGCTCCGTCCTTAAGCATGGCTTTATTTTGGATATAACCGACCAAAAATTCTCTGAACAACAATTACTTAGCTATCGTGATGATTTGGAGTCCAGCATTGCCGAACGCACCGCACAAGTCAAAGAACAGGCAGCTATCATTAACCAGATAAACGAGGCCGTCATTGCCACCGACCTGGAAGGATTCATCACCAGTTGGAACTGGGGAGCCCAACGAATTTTTAACTACACCCCCGATCATATGATCGGTAGGTCCATATTGAGCATCTACCCGGCGTCGCAACATTTAAGCATCTACTCCGAATTGCTTGAACCCCTGCACACAGAGGGCACCCACAAAATGGAACGAACCCTGGTTCGTAGAGATAAAACCGAATTTCACGCTTCCATTTCCTTAGCATCGCTTAAGAGTGACACAAAAACAGTTAAGGGCATCATCGCGGTTATTGCCGACCAGACCGAACAACGCCGCACCCAGAACGCACTAAAGAAACATCAAGCCGAAGCGATTGCCTTGTTGAACGCCGTTCCCGATAAAATTTTTCAGCTTAATCGCGATGGCGAAATCAAAGCGGCGCAAGTCGGCCAAGCTGCCACGGATGCCTACCGGAATATTAATGAACTATTTCCGGTAGAAATCAGCGCTAAGATCAAAACCTATGTCATGCAGTCCTTGGACGCTCGTGAAACCATAACGTTTGAGTATACCGATAGAGAGAACCATACTGAATACGAGGCCCGGGTCGCGGCCATCAGCAAGAACGAAGCCATGATGCTGGTACGCAACATTACCCAACGCAAGCAAGCGGAACAAATGAAAGAAGCCAATGGCCAGTATTTTCAAAGTTTGGACAAGATTTCCCGCATTCTTTCCGGAACCAGCGACCTGAGTACCACTCTCTTCCTGGCCATGGAAGAACTTTTGAATATTTTTGACGTGGAAAGGGCCTGGTTACTGTATCCGCTGGATACGGAGGCCGAGTCTTTCCAAATACCGGTTGAGGCCACCCACCCGGACTACCCCGGCGTTTATGTACAGCAAGTCAGTATTCCAATGACTGATGCCATACGCGCTATTGGCAGACAGATCCTATCCAGCGACAAGCCTGTGGTACATGATTTTTCCAATCTGGAGGGCAGCGCTGCTGTAGCCGGGATCGTTCCGGTTAAATCTCAAATCAGTATCGCCATCTACCCCAGAGACGGCAAACCGTGGATGTTGGGATTGCATCAATGCCGCAAGAACCGCAACTGGAGCTCTGATGAACAGCGTTTGTTCCACGACATCGCGCAGCGAGTCTCCGACACTCTGTCCAGTAAAATTCTTTTGCAGCGGTTGGAACACGAACTGGGTTGGCGCATAAAAACCGAAAGAGAGTTAGTAGAAGCCAAGAATATCGCTGAAAAAGCCAATCGCGCCAAATCGGATTTCCTTTCCAGCATGAGCCACGAACTACGTACCCCCATGAATGCCATATTAGGTTTTGCCCAAATTCTAGCGGTGGAGGATTTATCTGACGAACATTTAGATTTGGTCAATGAAATCAATGTCGCGGGCAGACATCTCATGGCACTGATCAACGATATCCTGGACTTGGAAAGAATTGAAGCCGGCACCATTACCATTCACAAAGAAAATACATCACTGCGTCATGTCATAGAAGAGTGCGAACACTTGATCCAACCCATGGCCCAAGCAAAAAATATTCAATTCCAACTGACGCCCGACTCCAAGATCAATACCAGCGTGTTTACAGACAGAGTGCGGCTTAAGCAAGTTTTACTCAATTTACTTTCCAATGCGGTTAAGTACAACAAACCTAATGGGAAAGTTAGTCTCAGCTGCAAAAAATCCAAAAAAAACCTGGCTATCACCGTGGCCGACACCGGCGTGGGGATATCAAAGGAAAAACAAGAAATATTATTTACCGCCTTTCAACGCTTCGGCGCGGAAAGAACCAATATTGAGGGAACCGGTATCGGCTTGGTGATCACTAAAAGTTTAGTAGACCTCATGGGAGGCACCATATCAGTGAAAAGCACACCCGATGTTGGCACAAGCTTTTGCGTCAAATTGCCCATCGAAGAACCTGTCGAACAAACCCTGAAAACATAAACGTAATTATTCACAAAAGACTTGGGATCCTGCATTAATCGTCTACAATATAACAAACCAATACAGGGAAGAAAGATGAAAAAAACCGTATTTGTGGTGCTCGCCACCGTTTTGGGAATTGGCTTGACCGTTTACATAACTCCGGTAAAACTTCCGACTCAACTACTGAACACATCCGGGTTTCAGGAAATTAACGAAACAAACCCAGCCCCAACTTCAAGCAACGCCGTGTTACAAAACGCAGCGCTATACTCCAACCACCCAATATCGGCTAATGTTAACGTCGGCCACGATATGCTGGATATAGAACACAGCATGGACTTGTTGGAACGCGACATGAATTACATAAAATCCTACAGCCATTCGCAAGTAGTACCCTAGAAAACCGCATAAAACTAACCCAGAAATCAGCTTCCTAATGCATGTAATTTCCGTGTAGCCCATAGCCGCTTATGATTGACGTAAAGAATAAACAGAAAATCATGTATTTTCCGGTTTGAGAGTTGACACAAACCAAGCCACAGGTGTAGTTTTTCAGTATCGAGCGGTATCCTGATCGGCTGTGGAACAAAGTGTCACACGCCATAAATTGATTATATAGCGAGCAAATACGCATAAAGGTATCCTATGATACTGCTTCAGGAAGCCAGGGAAGTTGAGCTAAGCACCACGCTGGGTGAGAACATCTTATTGTTCCACTCCATGAATGCGCGAGAGCAAATGGGGCGTTGTTTTGAATTCGAGCTGGAAGTGGCCAGCACCGACCCCAATATCAAACTCACCGATGCCCTGGGACAAACCATGACGGTGCGCTTAAGCCGCCCGGATGGAACCAAACGATTTTTTCACGGCTATGCCACCCGTTTCAGCTACGCCGGTATCCAAGAAAGTCACCACTTATACCAAGTGACCTTGCGTCCCTGGCTGTGGTTTTTAACCCGCACCTCCAATTGCCGCATTTTTCAGCAAAAGACTGCACCTGAAATCATCAAGCAAGTCTTTCGCGACCACGGCTTCTCCGATTTCGAGGAAAAACTCAGTGACAGCTATCGAACCTGGGAATACTGCGTCCAGTACCGGGAAACGGATTTTAACTTTGTCAGCCGCCTAATGGAGCAGGAAGGTATTTATTATTACTTCAAGCATGATAAGGACAAACACACCCTGGTATTGTCCGATTCCATTGAAGCTCACAGCACTCAAAGCGGTTACGAACAAATTCCCTATTACCCGGAAAGCGTACGCCAACGCGAACGTGACCACATTTCCGACTGGTTTGTGACCCGGGAAGTACAGCCCGGTTCTTATGCCCTGAATGACTTTAATTTCAAAACACCCAGCACGGACCTCAAAGTCAAGCGCGACATGCCCGGCCAGCACGCCATGGATGATTTTGAAATTTTCGATTATCCCGGCGAATACCCCGAACGCGGTGACGGCGAAGAATACGTGCGCAAACGCATCGAAGAACTCAAAGCGCAGCATGAAATTCTCAACGGTGAAGGCAACGCCCGCGGCCTCATGGTGGGCGCCCTGTTCGAGCTGGCACAACACCCTCGCATGGATCAAAACCGCGAGTATCTGATCACCTCGGCAGAACACATCATAAAAGCCGGCGTCTACAGCAGTGGCGCTATCGGTGGCTCACGCAGTGGCCAAGAGGAAACCTACACCTGCAGCTTCTCCTGCATGAACAGTAGCGTTACCTTTCGCAGCCCGCGTCTTACACCCAAGCCCAGCGTGCAGGGCCCACAAACCGCCATTGTCGTCGGACCGTCCGGCCAGGAAATACACACCGACGAACACGGCCGGGTCAAAGTGCAATTCCACTGGGACCGCGCCGGACAAGCGGACGAAAACAGCTCCTGCTGGATTCGCGTCTCCCACCCCACCGCCGGTAAAAACTGGGGCGGCGTGCAAATCCCGCGCATCGGCCAGGAAGTCATCGTCGACTTCTTAGAAGGCGACCCCGACCAGCCCATCATCACCGGCAGACTGTACAACGGCGAAGCCAAACCGCCCTACGAACTGCCCGCCAAAGGCATGGTGGCCGGCATGAAAACCAACAGCACCCCCGGTGGCGGCGGCTATAACGAAATGTCCATGAATGACACTAAGGGCGAAGAGATGATCACCATCCACGCCCAGTTCAACATGGATACGACCGTACAGAACGATCAAACCGACACCATCAACAATAACCGCACGACCACTGTAGCGGTGGATGATACGGAAACCGTAGGTAACAACCAAACCGTGAGTGTGGGTGTTAATCAATCCACCAGCGTGGGTTCAAACCAGTCCATTAACGTGGGCGCGGCCAAAACCGAGAATGTTGCAGCGGCCAAGGCCACCAGCATTGGCGGCGCGTATCAGATTTCCGTGGGCGCTGCCATGAACGAAACCATTGGTGCGGCCAAGGCCGAAGAAATTGGTGCCGCAAAATCGGTAAATGTGGGCGCCAACAGCTCGGAGAACATTGGCAACAATAAGAGTGTTAACGCCGGCAAAGACATTAGCGTGAGTTCCGGTAAAAAAATGTCCTTCAGCGCCGGTGATGATTTCAGTATCAACGGCGCCAAAAACGGCGTCATCGAAATCAAAGACAAGCTCACCATAAAAGTGGGCAAGGCAACACTCACTCTGGAAAAAAACGGCGACGTTTCCCTAAACGGTAAGAAAATACAAATCAAGGGCTCCGGCGATGTCATCATCAAAGGCAAGAAAATACTTCAAAATTAACCATGTGGATGTTGGATAATCAAACACCCTTCGAAGCGGAAAGAACCTGGGTTCGAGACAAAAACGGTGTGCATCATTGGATCGTCATCGTGAAAGCAACCTATGACATCGACAATAACGGTACCCTAAGCCTATCCGAGGAACCCATGGAGCCTCTGCATGCCGCTGAATACATAGGTGATGACGGTGAGTCCAGCATCCGCTATGAAGCCGACATGGTCGCCATGAAACCGGGTACGGATATTTACCTTAACGCCGTTGCCTATGCGCCCAACGAAAAACCTTGCACCGAATTAGGCGTCGCCTTCAAAATCAACAATTTCCAAAAAGTACTGAAAGTTACCGGAAAACGCTACTGGGACGGCGCGTTTGGCGGACGAATACAGCGCTCAGACCCGGAACCGTTTATATCAATGCCCATCGTTTATGAAAGCGCCTACGGTGGCTTTGATCAAAAAGATCCGAACCCGTCAAACCACCGAATTGATTTTAGAAATCCAATAGGCTCAGGTTTCGCTTATCACCCAAATAACATCATAGGCACCCCGGCACCCAATATAGAAGCAATGAACCAAGACTTGGGTAAAGGCAATCCCGCAGGATTTGGTGCCATCGCCGGCTTTTGGTCGCCGCGAAACCAATACGCCGGAACCTACGATGATAATTGGACTAAAACGAGAAAACCGTTATTACCCTTAGATTACGATCCCAGATTTTTGATGTGTGCGCCATCGGACCAACAAACCCAGGGCTACCTGGCGGGAGGGGAACAGGTTGAGCTGGTTAACTTAACGCCCAACAACCGCATGAATTTCACCCTACCCAAGCATTCTTTCCAGTTTGAGACTTATTTTGGTGCCCAGTGCAAACTCCATCACTCCCAACTGGTTTCCGTTGTAATAGAATCAGAAGGGCCACGACTGATTATGGTGTGGCAAACCAGCCTACAGGTCGGAAATGATGGCGACTACCTGGACAAAACCGTTATCACTCAAACAGGTTCCATCCAATGAGTGAACCGATTCACATCATCGCCTATGGAGCCCGCACGCCGCTGGGCCTGGACGCCGCATCGAGCTGCGCTGCCGTGAGCGCTAACATCACCAGATTTGAAGAACATCCCTTTATCGTTGACAGAATTGGAGAACCGGTACTACTGGCCCAAGACCATATCCTCGAACCGGACTTACCCAACCTGGAACGCTTCAAACAGCTGGCCAAATCCGCCTTGGACGAATTGTTTGAACAATTGGAACCCATACAAGCAAAAGTACAAAGCGTTCCGGTTTATTTAGGTTTACCAGAACCCAGACCGGGCTGGAACCCAGAAAATGCGCAAGCCGTTTGCCTGGCGCTGGCGCAGGAAGACTATGCGTTTACGCTGGAAAAAATCAAACCGGTCAGTAAGGGACACGCAGCAGGCTTGTGCGCACTACAAAAAGCCTGTGATGAACTCCATTCCGGGAAAGCGCATGTTTGCATCGTCGCAGGCGTGGATAGTTATATCAACATAGACACACTGGGATGGCTGGACGACAACAAGCAACTGGCTACTTCCTACCACCGGGGCGCGTTCTTTCCAGGGGAAGGCGCAGGTGCGTTTGCCATAGCTCCAGAGTCCGTTGTAAAACGCCTCAACCTAAATTCATTGGCAACCATCCAATACCCCAGCATTGCCATAGAACAGAACTTGATTAAAACCGACTCAGTCTGCACCGGAGACGGCCTGACAGAATCCATTAGAAACACCGTGTCAACATTGAATTCCATAAACGCTATGGTAGAGGGCATCATCTGCGACATAAACGGAGAACGCTATCGAGGCGAAGAATGGGGCTTCACCCTTTTAAGACTGGCAGAGTCTTTCGTCGACCCAACGGATTATGAAATCCCAGCCAGTTGCTGGGGAGACATGGGCGCAGCATCCGCCCCCTTATTTGTTATTTTGGCGGTGGTTGCAGGCTTACAATCAAGCGCAAAGGGAAACCATTACTTGATTTGGAACAGTTCCGAAGCAGGAACACGAGCCGCCACATTATTAAACTTACCCCTTGAGGAAGCCGCATAATGAGTGTTGGCGTCAACCCTCCAAAAACTCCCGTTACTAAAGGCAGCAACGGCATAGCAACTGCTACATTACCCAATGTGTGCAAAATGCCAGGCCCACCGGCACCATTTGTACCCGCACCTCTTCCCAATATTGGAAAGTCCGGCGATAGCCCAAAAGGATACACAAAGAAAGTCAAAGTCGAAAAAAAGACGGTGGCGGTGAAAGGTGCAAGCTTCAAAAGCATAGGGGATATGGCCAGCAAAGGGACGGGTGGTGGCCTAGTATCCGCAAACACGCATGGACCTTGCAAATTTATAAGCCCAGGCTCAATGGACGTAAAGTTTGAAGGGAAAAATGTACACCTATTGGCAGATATAATGACAAACAATGGTGGGGGTAGTGGCACTCCAGCCAATTCAGCAACTATGATGGGAGATATTCAAGATCCAGAAACAAGCGCAACCGAAACTGAAGCAGAAAAAAAAGAACCTCCCAAATGTTCGAAGTGTGGCCAACATCATAAAAACTTAGGAAATCTCAATGAAAAAGGTGACAAAAAACCTTCGGAACTAATAAAAGAAGGCTTAGGCACTTTTCGAAAACAAAAAGATGTAACCTCAGATGACTTCGATAAGACATTATGCGAACTCGCGGGTCAAAATGATAAAAGCTCAAAGGTCGTAATCAAACTTACAAAACAAGCTTCTGATAAAATTGACAAACTCAAATCGAGTCAAAGACGAGGTAGGCACTAATGAAACAAGATTCGAACATAGTCGATGGAATCGATAACGAACATTTATACAATGACATTCGGCAACGCCTCAAACCTCTATTGCGCCCCACCACTCCAAATGACGAAGTAGAATCGATACAAACACAATTGCGTGAACGATGCGATCAAATACTAACGCCTTTTAGAGAGTTTCTCGAAAGTGAAATCGCAAGCCTTGATTACAAATACAACGACATAATAGGTTTCGAGGAAGGAAAATGGTCCGCAGAAATTAAGATTTTGCTTACTGAGGGAGCAGTATTTACCGGCAACGATATAGAATTACTTAATAAGTTGGGAAAACCGATTTGGGTGTTAGTAGTGGAAATAAGCGTAATATCCCCAGTGTACTTGATGGCAATCGAAAAGTGGGAAATTGATAAATCTAATCAAAACTGGATAGAATGCACTCCAGCGAACGATCGGTTAAATGATTTCTTGCCTGTGATCTTGGCATGTGAATTATATTTTAAAGGAAGTGGATTTCATCCGATTCATCAAGAGTCGTTAAGCATACGCCTTCCTAGAAACATTACAAATAAAGAACTATGTATAGGTGAGGACCGGGAAGATTTTACGCTCGTTCAGCTATTATTCAACGAGCTGTTTAATGAAGATATTGATATCCTTAACCCAGCCGCAGTAAGTGCTTAGACTGTGCATACAGCATATTATCAGAGCAAGATCATACCTAACTCACTTCCCATACATTTAGCATTATGCGCAAATAAGAATACCCACATCCAACAATTCCAAAAGAAGATCCACATATCAGAACTTGGGTGTGGAAATGGAGCAAACCTTTTGGCTTTGGCCTTCTATCATCCAAATAGTAATTTCACAGGAATCGATTTATCCAAACGAGCGATAGCGGATGCGCGTTACTCGGCGAGCCTACTTGGATTGAAGAACATCAATTTTTTGCTCAGAGACATATGCAATCTGAAACCTTCTGAATCTACCGAAAACGATTACATCATTGCACATGGACTTTTTTCTTGGGTCCCGAATAAGACAAAAGAAGCGGTTCTAAGATTCTGCCAGGACACTCTAGCCTCTGACGGGTTGGCTTATATCTCTTACAATGCTCAACCTGGGTGGACTACTCGAAGACTTATAAGGGACATTTTCCTAACGTTTCCAGAAACCAAGAATACCTCCATTAAAAGCAAGGCCAAAATAGCCAAAGAACTAGCCTCAAAGCTAAAAAACGACCTTCCCAGAAACTACGCACATGGAGAACTATTAGCTACAGAACTGGAACATGTTATCCAATCAGAAGAGTATTATGTTTTCCACGAATACCTAACAGAATACAACGACGGCTTTTGGCTAAGCGAATTCGTCGAACAAGCAAATAAATACGGATTAGATTATGTTGCCGACGCACAATTTTGCCGCCCAGAGGGCCAGATACCGCGATCCCTAAAACAATCGCTTGCCAAACAAAATCTCTCCCAAGTGGAACAGGAAGAAAGAGCCGATTTACTTTGCGGACGTTTTTTTCACGCGTCTATTTTGTGCCGCAAAGATGCACTAAAGTCACCCGTTGATCGCGACACCTTGATGGGTAGAGTTTATATTGCCACCTGCTTACGACCCACAAACGATCCAATAGACCTCACCCATGGCTTGGTGCAACCTTTCCTGGGACAACAGGAGCAAGAGATCACTTTGGACGCAGCAATTACCAAATCCGCTGTACTGTTGCTTTCAGCCCAATGGCCTTTTGGTATGAAGTTGGATCGACTATTTAGCGAAGCCTGCAAACTCCTCAATGCCCATGACTACGAGGTCGAGCACGACGCGCGATCGCAATTATTAGAGGAGCTGAAGATTTTATTTGAGTCCGGCGTGGTGGATTTACGCCTTTGGGAACCGCCACAGTATACGCTGGCTCCTTCAAAGCCAAAACTCCACGCCCTGGCCCGCTACGAACTCGACTGCGGCAGACCGTTGACCACCCCCTACCACCTTCCCCTGCAGTTGGATAGCCACATGCTGGAAATAGCTAGGACCCTGGACGGAACCGTAACCAGCAAAGAAATACAGGCAGACTTTAAGATTGGCTCAGTCGATCAAACGGTGGACATTTTGACGCGCTGGGGTTTACTGGAAAGCTGTAAAAACGATTCGTAGTGCGGATACTGCAAATGGAGCAGATATTGAAAAACTCTCGATCCCCCGAGATTACTATAAGAAACCCGTATCGAAGTATAATGGGGACAATTTAGTAAAACGCTGACACCATGAAAAAAGAAACACCGATCATTCCCGCTATTATTAATCAGTATGTGGATGACTGCGCGTTTCTGTGGCTGCTTCGCGCTTCTGCCGTAAACGAACCCCACTGCAACCTGGACGATCTAGCGAAATTGGACCAGCGGGTGGATGCCGCTCTCGGCGGTATACGAATTGCCGGAAGCCCCGCTTGGGAAATGTGCCTTCAGGCTCTGGAAAAAGAGGAACCCGGTGAAGTATTTCAGGCAGCGCTTTTGGCTTTTGAAAGTGGCAAAGGCGATCAAATCGATTACGTCATTTCCAAAGGCGCACATACTCTGGAAAACCTTAAAGCACTGGTGTCGGCTCTAGGATGGATTCCTTTTAAAAAAATCGAATCCATGCTCCACAGCATGGCAAACGCAAACGCGGACCCTTACCGCTATTTGAGCATCGCCGCGTACGCTGTGCACCGAGCCGACCCAGGAGAAATTCTGAACCAGGCCATACATGATCCGTATCCTTTGATCCAAGCACGCGCTATTCGAGCCGTTGGCGAACTAAAGCGCCAGGACCTAAAACCCGACCTGGAAGAATTTTTTCATTGCGACAACGAGGCTAACCGGTTTTGGTCGGCTTGGTCATCCATACTCCTGGGTAACTTATCTTTAATAAACAATCTATTGCCGTTTTTCGTGATGGATTCACCGCATTTTGAGCGCACCCTGCAATTGTCTCTTAGAGCATTGGATGTACCCACCGCACAGAGTTGGTTACAGTCTCTGTCTCAGTTCCCGGATACCTTGCGTCACCTGCTTATCGGCGCCGGGATTATTGGCGACCCAATGTACATCCCTTGGATTATCAAACAAATGGCGGACCAGGAAGTGGCAAGAGTTGCCGGCGAAGCCTTCAGCATGATTACCGGAGTTGACCTGGAAGAACACAATTTTGAAGCCGATTGGCCCGAAGGACTGGAAACCGGCCCTACCGAAGACCCCAAAGACCCAAACGTTGCCATGGACCCGGATGAAGACCTGCCTTGGCCGGAGCCTGCACTGGTCAGTCTCTGGTGGAAAGCGAATAAATCCAACTTTATCGAAGGAACGCGCTATCTAGCCGGTAGCCCAATAACGGAACCACATTGCCGCAACATTTTAAAAACCGGCAACCAGCGCCAGCGAGCCGCCGCCGCGTTAGAGCTTGCAATCCGTAATCCCAAAGAACCCGTATTCAATGTGCGAGCCCCAGGCAAACGCCAGAAGAAATCTCTTGGCGTTTAGTGTGGCGACAATCACTCATTGCGTCACTTCGACCATAAAATAGGATCAGGGTATGGTGGAGACCTTAAAGGTCAGGCTTGTTTTTCAATAGATTCGACCGCAAAAAGCCGGCCTCTCTATAACCCAGCTCAAAGATACTCGTCCGTTAAACGATTTTTGTCCCAGGACAGGTCTTTCCAAATTCGGAAAGACTGAAACGCTTTCTCGGAGAAATCATACAAACGTTCAGAGTATGCATTCAAGATACTTACGTCTCGTTGCAGCTGATCATCTTTATGCTTTTGAAGGTAGCGTGACAGGTTCCCAGCGTGCTCATTGAGTTTGGCAACGGCTTTGTAGTATCGTTTTTGCCAAATTAACGGCTCCAGTTCCGCGAGCGTTTTCTGAGTTTCCAGTATCAACAGTGACCTTTCCACCAACCAGTTTCGGTCAAATACACGATTGCGGTCCAGCACATAGTCCACTTGAGCGGTTTTGCGAATTTTCCCGTACGAACGCTTGCGCGAGTCGAAATATTGCACTTCTACGGCAACTATTTCGTTATAGGTTGTGGCATCGTAGACCGGCGTATTGATCCGGGCCATAATAATAAACTGCTCGCCCTGCACCATGTTCTCTATTGTATGTACATACTCTGTTGTTGCTTGGACGGGCGCATAGGGAGACGTTATTTCCGCCACAGTTGCACCGAATTTGGTTTGGATGTGCACCTGAATATCAGTAATGTCGCCGGCACTGATGCGGTATATCTCTTCTTGTAACCAAGCCTGGTAATTGAATGTTTCCGTCAAGAACGATGCCTGCCCCTTGCCATTGGCAGCCAATTGACTGGCAAAACTGACCTCCGGTTTTTCCGCGACGGAAAAAACAGACATTCCGGCACCTTTAACCCGAAGCACAGAGGCTAGATCCACGACGTTTTGCAGTTGCTCCTGTGATTCACTCATATCACCCAGCATAAGGATATAGTGTTGTTTCACTCTCTTTTCCGGTAGACGCGCATATTGCTTGACGAAAGCTACCAGTGAACCGGTACTGTGCCCTTCAATTAATTGCGTTTGCGTTTGCGTTTGCGTTTGCGTTTGCGTTTGCGTTTGCGTTAGTTTCGCCATAGGGCGGAAGCTGTCTACCGTGAGACTGGATCCTTGCGGTAGCTTATTGGCTACCGCAGCTTGGATGACATTGTACATTTGCTTCAGCTGATTTTGCGGCGTGTGATCCGGATTAAACACAAGTATATGTAAATCCAACGATTGCAGCTCGGCAGGCTTGGTAACTACGCCAACCTGAAGAAACACTTGGTCTCCTTCGGCCATCACAGAGGTACGCTCCAATGTCAGGTCCACATCCAATAATTGCTTGGGACTCGGTAAAGGATGGCTGTATTGATTGAGAAAATCTTCCTGTGCGACTACAGCCGCAGGAACCATGCGATCCTGCTCCAGGCTTTGCTGAACCACCTGCATGGAACCTGTACTGCAGCCACCAAGAAAACCTTGGTACACAAAAACCCAACCCAGAAACTTGAAATCTCGCAACTTTCTCAGTAACCCATTGTTAATACGCATATTTACCTCCAATTCCAGCCAAATATGGGAACTTCTTCCCATTTATAAATGGGAGTATAGTCCCATAATTATGGGAAAACAAGCCCATTTCGGTTACAATGTGTAGCATCTCATAAACCACCTGGAACCTAATAATGGCTGATGCCGCTAGCAACGCACTCAAAGCGCTACAACATATCCTTAACCCTTTAGTTAAATTATTACTGCGCTTCGGTATTACCTATTCCGCGTTTTCAGAACTTGCAAAAAAATCCTATTTCGAAGTCGCTAAAACAGAGTTCGCCATTGCCGGACGAAAACAAACCTCTTCACGCATATCCACGCTCACCGGCTTGTCACGCAAAGAAGTGGCACGCCTGGAAAATCTACCCCCAAGCGACTCTTTGGATACCAGCAAAATCAACCGTGCCGCACGCGTGATCAGCGCCTGGATGCGCGACAAGGCTTACCTGAACAAAGACAACAGCCCTGCCGATCTACCTTTTGAGGGAGACACCAGCTTTAGTTCACTGGTTAAGAGCTATAGTGGTGATATCACGGCAAGAACCATTGCTGACGAGCTCATCCGTGTGGACGCCATATCAACCACTGCCACCGGGTTAATCCACTTAAACAACCGAGCTTATATTGCCAACAACAACGAAATTGAAAGACTAACCATCTTGGGCAGCGATGTGTCCGACCTCATTGACACCATAGATCACAATTTAAAACAGATTGACTCTCCTCGCTTCCAAAGAAAAGTCAGTTACAACTTTATCCCGGAAGCAGACCTGGAGACACTGAAACACGTTCTCAGTGAAAGGAATCAGCAATATCTGGAATCAGTGGACAACCTGCTTGCTAAATACGCCATCCCCAAATCAAACGCATCCAAACATAAACGCTATGCCCGAATAGGTATTGGCATTTACTATTTTGAAGGGAAACATAACAAATGAAATGTACCTACCGTAATTTGTTTGCCACAATCGCGGTATTAACCTGTCTGCTGATATCCGCTTGCGCTTCCGTGTCCAATACCGATCAAGAAGGTGGAATTACCGGCACTGGCCATCAAAAAGACTGTACGGAAACCACTCAATCGTGCAGGAAAAAGCAAAACCTCGAGATTGACTAAGGCGTCTCCAATTACCCGCCCTTGGCATAGAAACGAAAAATGATTCGTACAATAAAAGCCATTGAGAACAGTAAACAGCCACATTCAATCTGGAAGTGCACCACACTGCGAACGACCTAGCCTAGGGGTCAAGTCGCTTGCTTCAGACCTAGGGGTCAAAACAGACCTAGAACCTAGGGGTCAAGAGAACCTAGGGGTCAAGTCGCTTGCTTCATAATACTTTCACTTCATTCATTTCCATCGGACAGTTTTAAAATGGATTGTTGACGAATAGGCAGGCATATACCAAAAGGAAGGA
The DNA here is from genome assembly GCA_029882975.1 of Gammaproteobacteria bacterium. Taxonomy (NCBI): domain Bacteria; kingdom Pseudomonadati; phylum Pseudomonadota; class Gammaproteobacteria; species Gammaproteobacteria bacterium. The sequence continues at coordinate 55,649 of JAOUJW010000014.1, read as the reverse complement.
CCTAGGGGTCACGACCTAGGGGTCAAGTCGCTTGCTTCATAATACTTTCACTTCATTCATTTCCATCGGACAGTTTTAAAATGGATTGTTGACGAATAGGCAGGCATATACCAAAATATATTAATATTTGGTAACCGGCGAGACTATCATGCCCAAAAATACAAGTATTTCCCTTGGCGATCATTTCGATGAATTTGTTGCAAAACAATTAGATAGCGGTCGGTATGGCTCAGCGAGCGAAGTGATCCGCGCCGGTTTAAGGCTGCTGGAAGACAACGAAGCCAAGCTGGAAACTTTGCGACAACTTTTAAAAGAAGGGGAAGATAGCGGTATTGCCGACTACTCCTACGATGAGTTTATCGCTCAACTCGACGATGAAAATCAATGATTTTTCTATTATCGAATAAAGCAAAATCAGACCTGAGAATAGCTAAATACACAGAAAAAGTTTGGGGGAAACAACAGCGAAATATTTACCTGAAACAATTTGACCTGACCTTTCATTCATTAGCAGAAAGCCCCTCAGCAGGTGTTAGCTGCGATTACATTTCTCCTGGGTACAGAAAATTTCCGCAGGGTAGCCATATAATTTTTTACAAATTGACAGATAAAAACCAACTTATAATTGCCAGAATCCTCCACAAGCACATAGACGTAAACATCCACCTATAGGGCCCAGATTCGTTGGCATAAAACAGAGGCCAGGACAGTTGTGCATCCAAAGTAATCAGCATATCCGGTAATTCGACTCTTCTATTTTTCTAGTGACCCATAAAACCATTTCATAACAAACGGTGGCAGCAACGTAGTTAGGGCAATGACGATAACCATACCTGCATAGATTTCATTACTGAATATATTACTGGCCCGCCCCAGTTCGGCGAATATTAATCCTACTTCGCCGCGAGGGACCATTGCCAACCCTATGATTGTCCGGGTACTCCAGGGTTCTTGTATTAGCAAGGCGCCAATCAGTTTACCCATAATGGCGACAACCAATAATGATATGGAAAAGCCCCAGATAAAAACGGAACTCCAGTCAATTTGATGCAAGTTTAGCGACACACCAACATAGACGAAAAAAATTGGCGTAAACAGTTGCACTATGGGTTTCATTCGGTCTTCTATGCGATGGGCAAACCGCTCATCGGTGCGAAACGCTATACCTAAGGGCAAAAAGAAACGTCGAGACAGGGCCAGGCCTGCGGCAAAACCGCCCAGCAGCTCGGGAGCGCCCAGTGCATGGGCCAACCAGGCGAAAAACAGAACCAAAGATACAATAGTCGTCGGCAGTAAACCGGGTAGATGGTGGCTGGCATCAATGCGCTTAATAATCAAGGAAATTATTTTTGCCGCAATGGGGGCTACGAGAAAAAAAGCAACAACGAAGACTAATACTTTACCGGCATTGAGCAGGCTGATTCCACCGCCAATGGAGAACTCATACAAAAGGGCCAGTAACACCACGCCCAGAACATCATCCAGAACCGCCGCCCCTAATACTATTTGACCTTCCGGTGATTGTTGCCGGTTTAAATCGGACAGTACTCTCACGGTAATACCGATGCTGGTGGCAGTGAGGGTTCCTCCTATAAACAGGGATACCAGTAACGGCAGCCCGAATATCCAATAAGCCAGTGCGAATCCAAGCGCCAAAGGCAGGACAAAACCGCACAAAGCGACAACCACAGATTTCACGCCAGTCCGTACCAGACGCTTTACATCGGTTTTTAATCCCACCTCGAATAGCAGCAGGATAATACCGATTTCAGCCATTAATTTTATGGCCTCCATCGGCTCTATCCAACCAAGCAGACTGGGGCCCAGCACAACACCCGCCAGTAACTCACCGATTACCGGCGGGGAGTGCCAACGGGCGGCCAGTTCGGCGAAAATTCTTGCCGTCAGCAGAATAATCAATAAAGACAGAAAATAGTCGTGTGTTTCCATTGCCGGCCTTTAGCGCTGTGGTGCGTTGCTGCATAAATCCAAAATGGGATTTACTTTTAGTATTTGTCCTGCACTATAAGTTATATCGAACGTTGTGCCTTGTAAATTAGCAACCGAGGACAGATTAATCTGTCAGGACCTCGGTTTTTTCCCTAAGGCCATTTGCGGACAAAGGCCGATATAACAAAGCAAAGACGTCAGATTTGCTACAACGAATTCCTAACCGCACGGTTCGTTCCCGCAACCTTGAGTCCATAATATTGTGTGTGTATTTTGAGAGCGTTTGCCGGATGCTATTCTTCATCAGTCTGCCGATGGCTTGTTTTTCCGAAATGCCAAAGAGATGGATTGCAGCTGTACCTTGGACCCAGGGACCTTGGGCACCCACCATACTCAGAACATCAACGTATTAATGACCGCCATCAAGCCAAAAACAGCAGCGATAATGATCCAGGTTTTACGCGCCGGCGTCATGCCTCCCCCTTTTCTTATATGATCCACGACTGCCAAACTGGCGAACAAGGCGCTGAACAGGTAAAAAATTAATTCGATTTTCATAGGTTTCTTATGATTCAGTAGAAGGGGATTTGATAACCCGTTCGGTTTATCTTTCGAAAGATTATAGGCAAGAATTGAGCTTTTATCTCAGAGCCACCGACACGCCGAGAGCACATTTCAGAATTGTCAGCGCCCGAAGTTAGTTTTAGACAACGACTCAATAATAGCTTTCAATGCTTCTTTTGCTTTGGGATCCAAATTGGATTGGTCACCTATACTATACAGTTGATTCAGTACTGCACCCCGAACCGGCCCGTTGAGGTTGTCTACACCAAAAAACTTCAAAACATCCCCCACTTTGGATCGCATCAGCGCCTTATCCAGTTTTCCCAGCCCGGGATCATACAGTTCATCAAATAATCTATACAGGTATTTTTCAGCGACGATATCGGTTTTAAAATCGGACACTGAAGGCAAGCTCAGCATATACTGCATCAACGCCGTATCCGGCAATTGATCGAAAACTTCACGCGGAAAGAGATTAATAGTCGCCGGTTTTTTCACCACCTCTGACAAGCGAAACACGAACACCTCTACCCGACGGTTTTTTATGCGCTTATCCTCCAGCTCTACCCTTTTCCCCGTTTCGTCCTCTGCGGGCTTGCTGGAACCGTAGTAGTGCGTCTCCACATTTAACCTAAGCGATTCCAGACCCAATAGACTCGAAACCATATACGCCCTATTTTTACTCAATTTTTGATTTTGGACGGACTTTCCCTCCGACGACGCATGGCCATCCACTCTAATTGTCAGAATATCGTCTTTTATCGCTATCAATTTTTGGTGTAACCGTTTCAAGGCATTGTCATTGTATCGGTTCAACACAAAACTGTTGTTAGCAAAATAAAAGACCGCCATCATCCCCAGCTGGTTTTCCACCAGAACGGGGGTCGCAACGTTCGCTGAACCCAAACGATTATCACTATCGCATAGCCCCAGCGCACCCGGAGAAATGTTCAGCGTCAACGACAAGGTTTGTGAGTCGATTTCAGGGCAATTTGAACCATGTCCAATGGGACCCAAGCCTGCATTCCCCATAAGCGTTCTCCTTGGATAGGCTAGATAGGTTAAGTATAAACCCTTAATGGTTTCGTTTGAGTTTCTCGTAAAATCGATCATTTATCGCAAACCAATCGCACACCATCCAAGATACTGTGGCCCTCCAAGATTTCATTGCATTACGGGTAGACCGTCATTCGCTTCAATTCCTTTCCCCAAACCGGGATTCGAAAGACGACTATTGGTTGGTAAACCTGGTAATTTAAAAGACGGTAATCAGAGAAACTGAAAGGACAACTAAAAAAGGGCCAAGAACCGGCCCTTTGATCGTTTCGAAATTATTCTTTAATAAGTACAAACTTCTTTTGCTGCAAATTGATGATACGCCCAATTGCACCTTGGTTAACATGCACCATACCATTGTCACTGTTGTACAGGTCGGCGTTGCTCAAACCTCTGCCATGCATGGTTACGCCACAAACTTCCAAATTGATATTAACGCCGACATTTTTCATGGCGAATATCTTTTCCACTAAATCCTTGGTAATGGGACTGTTGGTATCTCCCAACACAAGGTTAATGCCCGAACCGTGCAAGACACCAATAATGTTTATGTCCTCAGGATCCATCAACCCTGCATTCAAGCGCGCTTTAATCGACGTAGCCACCATCCACATGTGGCGCAGTCCCGTATGTCGACCTTTGGAATCTACAGCATCGGAGTTCAAATCAAAAACAACATTGGCTTTTTCCAGCGCAACCGGCGCATCCACACATACGTTAGTATTAGGGTTGCCGGAGATAATTGAACTGACCAATGGCAGGTTGGCACAATTATCCAAATACACCCCAACACGGTTTTTATCGTCATCGGCACTTACGTTACCGGCTACCCCCAGCGCACTAATCAACAGCGCGCGCTTTAATAATTTCCGACTATTACTGTCAAACTTCATTCAACTACTCCTGTTATGTTACTTCTTCTACTTATGGGATCTAACTTGGACTCTGTCTAACGCCGTGTGCGGCACCTGCAATGAAACACGCAGTTGTTAACAATAAACTCTGCTTTATGAGAGGACAACATAGTATCCAACTTAGCTAGTTAATAGCCACCTAGGATTTTGAATCTCAGTATAAGCGCAGTTAATGTAAGTTTAACGTTGATCGGGTTTGTTTCAGGGGCCAAGCAGGGGTGGTTGTGTCGTGGTATAGCGCGCCCGCGGTCAAGATACATGAATTTTTAGGTACTAATGTGAAGATGTCACACGAAGTTCATTATGCTGTTTATACTTATCATTGACCTTAATCGCAAGACACAACACCAAAGAGAACCATCAAGCATTTACATTGGTGTAACTGGCTGCCCTGTCAAAAACATGAACCAGTTCAATTTTTTTAGGTTTGTTGGCTGCTAGTGTATTCTAAGACTTAATCATAATAACTCTGATGTCCTGAATGATACGCGGGAGGGTGAATATGATACTTAAATCGAACAAAATATTGATGGCCGCAGTGTCGCTACTGCTCTGTTCTTGTAATAGCAGTGATGACCTGTTCACACTGGCCGGAGCCGGAACAGGCGGTCAGGCAACAACGACCAACGGTGCCCTTTTGCTACGTGAAGTTTCGGGCCCGCTGCAATCTGCTGCGGATCAATTGTTTTCCAATCCCCACTCCCCATTTGCCAATGCGGGACCTAAGCTGGAATCATGCGATTCTGACGATACCGGCCTTATAGTTGTTTTTTCAACAAACAGCAAAGCACACAGCGGCATTGATGTAAAGCTGGACGGCCATTTGGTTGGCAGCCTAAACAGTTACTTTCCTGATGACAGCCCCAGTTGTGAAGGAAACACAAAAGGCGCAATCAATCTTGTCGTACCGTCGGGGAATCACGCCATCGAAGCAACGAGCTCCAATATCGTCTGGCCAAACCATACTTTTTCAGTAGGAAAGTGTAAATGCCTCTTGCTACCTCTTAGCTAATATCTTCCTTTTTATGCGACTTTATGATGACGTGGCAGGCAACTGCCACATCGTCGCTCCTATACAAGCACCTGGCAATAACCAACTTTTGTTGTAAGTTTTTATCAATCTGTGCCACCAAACACGGTAGTTAGCTCAGCATGTAGGTTATGTAAAGACCAAATGTGCGAATGAGTTCATGGTTTTGAATTATATGGATCCCAACACTCTACGTTACACTACACACTTCACTTGACAGTCCTAAGTGGGGGGAAGCAGTTTGAAATTGGAACCATATTGTTTAGTTATATTGTGTGTCTTGTTGTCGGCTTGTAAATCTACGGTACAAACCGTAAAGAAAACTCCTACACCACCCCCTCCCGCTATTACTTACTATTACCAAATGCCATTGGAAGAGCAGGTGTTCTTTAAAAATAAACTATCCAATATTGATATTGGTGATAGTTTGAATGACATCAAGGAAAACTTAGGCTCTACGGATTACGAGACATCGCTTTACACTCGCGGCGAAAAAAGGGCTTTCATTGGCTCTGTTTACACGTACTACACCGAAAAATTCAAACAAGACATCGTTGATAAAAAGGACAAACAAATCGTACTGTATTTCGACGCGAACAATAGACTCATTTTCACCAAGACAAACATTAACGTCAGATTGTTTGAATTCTTAAACAAAACTGCACACAACCATCGACGCTAAATGCGCGCCAACTAACCGTCACGCGCAAACACCTCAAACCTTACTCTATTATATATTTCACCACTACCAACCAGCATCCCATTCAAACAACTAGCGACTTAGTGTCCTATTTATCCTGAAGCGCATCTGTGCATGGAATATGCACGCTATCGTACGCTTTTGCAGTTTGACTTGTTTATATATCACCCAAATGGAGGAAGGAATGTTGCGTAAACTTTTTACACACGGTTTAGTGATTGCAGCGATATTTACTGTCAGTGCCGCGCAGGCGGGTTACGCCGTCTATAGCATTAATGCCACTGTCACCGACGTATATGATCCCGGGAACGTACTTCAGGGACGCATGGCGCTTGGCACCCCAATTACAGGTACCTACCAGTTTGACACTACAGCACCGGATGAAGATCCGTCTATGGAGTGGGCGAATTACAATCAAGCCAACCGGGGCGCCGTCGGCTTTGACCTGATCGCCGGTACAGTGTCACTCAAAACGGACCCCAGCGTACCCGGACATATGCATTATATACACATATCCAATTTCGACTCTGACTTCTTCCATATCGGCAGCTGGGGTAACACGCCTTTATACGATGGAGTCAAAATTGATGATATCAATTTTGACCTTTATGATATGACAGGAACGGCGCTCAATAGCACCTCGCTCTCCGCAACAGCACCAAATATCTATGCGTTTGAACAGCGTAGCATTTACATCTCCGGAACCGATGCTTCGGGCTTTAACTACTTTTCTGTAGTGGCCAATCTGGATAGCTTAACAGGCGACACCTCGGTCGGGCCCGCGCCTAACCCTAGGCTGGTCACACTGCAATTGGAAGCAGTGATCCGGGATGTTTGGGATCCGTCAGGTGCATTGGAAGGAAAACTGCTGGCAGGTCAATCTATCTCCGGCACCTACAGCTATGATAAAACCTTGGCTGATAGAGACCCAACTCCCGATTATGGATTCTTCGAGCACAGCCCCGATGGAAGTGGTTATGGTTTTAATATAGATGCAGGCGGATTCAATTTTAGAACCAACTCCCAAAGTGTCCCCATGACGGTTAACTTGTATAATGGTAATCCCAATGATACATACATGGTCTATGGTTGGGGACAAAATTTTCCTCTACCCAACGGCACAACGGTCGAAGACATCGGTATGTATCTTCATGACGATACCGGCCTAATGTTGTCTTCCGATCAGATCAAGGACAATCCACCCAGCATTAGCGGAGGAGGATTCTATGACATATACTTCAGTGGCACCGCCCCTAACGGTGATTGGTACTCGGTAGTCGCTGCAGTAACCGTTTTAAAACCTGCGGAACAAAGCAAAGTGTCCCCTGCCGATGGTTACTTTATACCCGGTCAACAGTTTGATGCCGCGGTTATACTCAAACCCGACCTGGCACCGATTGTCGATTTCCATGCTACTTTATCGACAAGCAATGGTATGTTTATGGATCTGCCCAGGTGCTTTACCTTGCCACCTAACTCCAAAGGGCACCAGGTATTGATGTGTCCCGGATACTCTCAGTTCCTAATGTCGGAAGTCAACACAGTAGAATTCAATATTCTGCTCCTGGATGGCAGCCACATACAGAAAAGGGTAATATGGAATCTGCTGTACTAGGGAATGCCACCTAAACGTCACGAGTGCGCCGGTAAATCCGGCGCACTCTCCTGGTATATCTCCCAGTTAAACAACACCGTTCAATACAAGTTCTAGTTTCATGCTGTGGACTTGCAATATTACGAATTCGGACCGACAATTAAACCTGAATACATTTTCACAATATCCCTCAACGTTGTTTAATTAACACAACCCATGAAAACTATCTTGATTTTGTTTCTGTGTAGCGCATTATTCGCCTGTTTGGCTGTGGTGGACCATATACGAAAGGGCCCCACCATGACGCCTGCGCGTAAAACCTGGATGATTATCGCAGCCATATTCGGTCTGGTGGCCACTATCAATAGTATATTTTTCTAGGTTTTCAGATTCAAAGCGGAAGACTGACCACCCTTTCCGGCTCCACAAACACGCCCCTATTCAGCGATTTATCTAAGCCGACTCCTTCTTAGGTGGCTTTTTAACAAGCACTTGTACGCAACCCCAGGGTAACGTTAAGCATAGTAGACTGGATAGCTTAGATTGATTTATACACACCTATCTGATAGCGTTCCAACATATTTTTGGAAGAAAAACTTCCTTGGGGGGAGAGGAAACATGCAAATTCGACGCAGTGGGCCGCTGGCTATTTGCTTTGCGCCGCTAATAAGTATTTCAGGAACAACCTTCGCAGACCAACTTTCGCTGCCTGCGGCCGATCTAGAGGCGCCCAGCGTTACCCACGAAACCTCAAGCAAAGCCCATGAAGCCGGTACAGACCTGACCATAGAAGCTACGGTAGTGGACAATATGGGGGTCAAATCCGTGACCTTGTATTACCGTGCAAAAGGCACGGAAAAATATAAGACCATGGTAATGCAACGCAGAGCCAAATCGGACATCTACAGCGCGACATTGACTCATGATGTATCCGAACCCGGCTTTGAGTACTACATACAGGCGACCGACAATTCAGGTAATTCATTGTTGCACGGCTATTCGTTTTCACCGCTGTTAGTTGACGTTGTGCCTGCGCCAGCACGCAAAACTGCCGATGCCGATGTTGAACCCAAACCCGTCGACTCCTCTCACAAGAGAAGCTTTAACCCAGGTAACTGGTACGCATTACCGGAAATAGCTTTTTTTACATCCAAATTGAGCGGCACTACCTCCGGATCCTGGAACACTACCGGCGTAATTGTCAGAGCAGGTAAGCGCTTGCTGCCTTTTTTGGCGGTGGAAGGAGTTGTTGGCGCGGGCATAGCGGATTTTGACCGAACAAACGGCTGCTATCGCGAAACATTTTCCAATGACACAGTATTAGGCGCCAACCTCAAAGGCATATTTAACGTTCAAGCAGATTTTGAGCTGACCGGCTCAATCGGGTTGTTCCAGGGCAGCGCAACTCTTATCAGCGACCGGTCCAACTGCGCCACACCTTCGTATTCCGAAGAGAAAAGCAGTCAATTCGGTCTTGGACTTGGTGCCGGTGCAGAATATCGCTTGAACCGATTTGCAACCCTACACGGCGCTTACAATCTCTACTATCAAGGGGAGTTGTTGAATAGCGATTTGCAGGTATCCGGTTTTTCACTGGGCTACAAACACCAATTCTAGTTTACATTGAGATCGGGTTAAAAAAAGGCCAACCGAGATTCCGGTTGGCCATTAAGTACACCGCGAATGCAGTGCATGGAGGGCGACTTGTATGCGCTTTCCCGCTCAGTACTGAGCCATCACGGGTTGTTCGCGCTCTTTATATTGCAGTTCCACTCGGCGATTTTCGTCCCAGTTTTTTTCATCCTTAACCGGAAAACTCTCGCCATAGCTATTGACTTTCAACTGGGTTGGAGAGGCTCCCAGGGTGAGTAAAATTGCTTCAATCTGATCTGCACGCTTCTTGCTGAGTTGGAAATTGTATTGGGCAGAACCGCGACTATCCGCATACCCGTTGATGTTCAATTCCATATCTGGATTATTTTGTAGAAACAAAGCATGCTGCTTTAACCCATCGAGATCAGAATCAACAATATCGTATTGGTCCACCGCAAATCGTATAATGGACTGCTGCGGATATTCAGGTTCTGCAGGGGTAAGTACCACATCCACCAATTCCTGTTCTGCTACCATTTTCGCAAGCGGTTCTTCTTGTACGGACAGTTCCGCATCGTTCACTGAAATCTCACTATTCACGCCATGCCCAACCAGCGGTGGCGCTATTTGCACAAACGCGAAGTTATCTTGTAATTCTACGGTCTCATTGGTCACAGCATCCGTCACTACTTCTGGGGTCTTGAGTTCACTCGAATCCAACCGGGTGAGTTTGTCGTTTCCGGCGCAGCCCACAATCAGAGCTGCTGGTAACAACGCCAAGGTAACTGCATAGGAAATACCACTTCTTTTTACGATAGCCACGATCGTTCTCCTGTATGTAAAATTTGGTTTAATGTGCTTTGTTAGAATTATTATTGGCCGTAGTAATGGCCGACCGAGGTATAAAAAAGGACAATTCTAAGGAATATAATGATGAATTATGGCAAGCAGGATCGGCACGGGATTGTAGAATACAATCCCGTGCCTACTGGATTAGCACCAGACTAATTTCTGGAGACCCTTTAGGTCTTAACCGGCTACGGTGTCCTTTTCAACAGCCAATCGCCGCATATACTGTAATAGTTCATTTAAGGGTCGGTTGTGTTGCTTTTGAACATCTGACCAAAGCTGAAGATTTGCGCTCGTCAACTCGGCAGTTAAGGTGGGTAGGTTCTGAGGTAATTGCTGAAGAATAGTCTCCAAATAGGATATATCAACCCGACCAAACAATTGGCTGTCAATCCATTGGGATGAAGCTTGCTCACCGGCTTCCTCCGTATAGATGCCTTCTTCCGGATCGAACTCATCCAATCCTTCTACAGCCTCAACACTCTCTTGTGTTGATACCCCTAGGCGAGCCAACACATCCAGGTTAAGACCGGCCAAGGTGCCACCATCCAAACCTGATGATTCTGCTTGCTTTTCACTCGATTGCGAATTCGTACTTTCCGGTACCAAGGTTGAATAAGCCTGTTTCATCGCTATATCAAGCAGATTGTTGCAGTTGGAATACAAATAGTGAAACTGTTCCTGGTTCATAGCATTCTCTCTAAATTGCCCTGCTCTCAGAATAAATAACACCAACTTGTGCCAAAGTCCAGGCACCGCGTAAAGATTGTGTAATCGAATTTAAGCTGCAAGTATTAGACCTTACTCGATGAGCCAGGCTAAAATATCGACAGATGAGGGCTGAAAACTATTCAAATCGCGTAATTAAGATTTTATTCTCGACCTTTCGCGCAACCATTTCCAAAACTTTTTTACGGTTAAGAATTTGTGATTGACTACTGAACAAAGTGACCAATGTCAAAGTACCCTTACCAATAGCAACATTGTCCTTAAAGGTCCATTTCATATCTCGAATGAACATTTGTCGGTCAGAGGTCTGGTAAACCAAATCTTGATATTCTGATTTGACTTGCTCCAATTGTTCGTAGTACTCGCTCTCCGGATCATCATCAAACAAGGAAGTAAACCGCTCCAGATCACCCGCCTCATAGGCACTGATTAACTGAACTGTCAGATTGTTCAACTCTGCAATGGTTGGGGTTTTTTTGGATCTTTTCGAAAACTCGGTAACACCATTTACGTAATAGTATTTTTTTTGTACCCCGGCATTACCCAGTTCCGTAGACTGTGATTTTATTGTGGAATATAGAGGCTTTTTAGACGCCAGCTGTTTAGTCGATACCCCTGTATCAGCTTTAGCAACGAATGCAGGTTTGCTTTCTTTTGGCTTTACCGGTTTGGGCTTAGTCGGTTCTTGAGTCGGTTTGCGCACCTTAGTCTTCACGGAAACAATCTTACCGCTACTTCGGTCGACTGAAAAATTCTCACTGGATACCACTTGCATGTTTTCCAATCCGGGACCCTCATTCTCCAGCTGTGCCTTCGCGGCCGCCTCCGCAGCAAGTTGTAACGCCATCTTTTCTTCACGCTCCCGCCTGGCTTTTTCTTCCCGCTCTCTCTGTGCAATCGCTTCGCGTTCGCGCCTGATGTTTTCTTCGCGCTCCCGTTGCGCCTGTGCCTCACGCTCGCGTCGGGCCTGCTCCTCGCGTTCTATCCGAGCCAGCTCTTCACGCTCCCGTTGAGCCTGGGCCTCCCGTTCTCTCTGAGCCAGCTCTTCACGCTCCCGTTGAGCCTGGGCCTCCCGTTCTCTCTGAGCCAGCTCTTCACGCTCCCGTTGAGCCTGGGCCTCCCGTTCTCTCTGAGCCAGCTCTTCACGCTCCCGTTGAGCCTGGGCCTCCTGTTCTCTCTGAGCCAGCTCTTCACGCTCTCGTTGGGCCTGAGCCTCCCGTTCTCTTTGAGCCAGCTCTTCTCGCTCTCGTTGGGCCTGCGACTCGCGTTCTTGCTGCGCTTGTTCCTCACGCTCCAGTTTGGTCTGCTCTTCTACGAGTTGATCCAATTTTGCCACGAGACCATCATTGAAATCCGGCACCGGTTTTGTCTCAGCAGCAAGCCCAGCCGGTGATTTTTGCGTGACGGGGGCCACAGCGGGGCGCTGAATATTGGGGTCTACCCCGGTTAAGTGCATCTGTTTGGAGCGGTCTATTAAGGTTTTAATATCTACCATTGCGTTTTGTTTGAGAATGACTTTTTCGTCCGTAAACACCTCTACCAAACTGGGGCGACCCATTTGTTCTTCCAGCGCAGACTCCAGATCTGCAATCCATGCGCTTTGCGACAAAGCTGCTTGCTGAGCAGGCTTCAAGGACAACCAAGTGCGTCTGAAAAAATACAGTTTCTGTACATCCCAATCTTTGGTACGAATCAGATTTAAAGCAATTTGATCAATTTGAGGGACCGGTGTCTGACCGGAGGGACGAACAGGATTATCGGCCAATCCACCAACTGGATGGCTCCCGCTCTGTTCCGGTTCTTCAAAGAAGGTTTTTTGCAGATAGACAACCGCACCGTAAACCAGCGCGAAAATAATTAGTCCATATATAAAATTGGAAAGAGGGCCGCTATCAACCTCTTCATCTTGCACCAATTTAGATATATTTTCTTTTTCTTCCAAGGACTTAAACTGTACGTTGGACTCAAATCCGTTTAACCCGGATTTTGCATCCGTGTAAGCAGCATGTGATTTGCTATCAGACATACCCATAATCTTGCGCAACAAAAGTTGCACGCCGAATAAAAGGTTGCCGCCTCCTTAACATAACCTTTTTTCCATACCCAGGACGCTCTCCAACACGTCCACCCCCAAAATCCGTAGACACGGTACTATTCTTAGGATTATTTTTATATAAGTATTTTTTACAGAGAAATCTGCCAAAAATCAATAAAACTTAAGAAAATTCCTACACGCAATATAGCAAATTATTAGAAGGGACTGCGCAGGTGCGACCTGGAAGGGCTAAGTTTGGTACTTGTGCATGCGATCCCGGACTTTTTTTATGTATTCTCGGGTTTCTTCATAAGGTAAATATTTTCGTAAATGTTGATAAACTTGCTCAGGATTCATTTTGTTGATTTTTTTCAATGCCTTCCCTTTCCAGATCCAGCGATTGGTGAATTTCTTCTTGGAATACTGACCCGCAAAAGACCCCATAACATTATCCACTCCGGTATTGTATGCGGCGATTGCCGCCCATTGGCGAGACACAGGATCTTTTATGCGTTTCAAATACCGAAAATGCAGCATATGCAAATAGGCAACACCCAATTTGATATTGTTATTGGGTTTGTATAAATAGGTATCCTTAACAATTTTGTCCCTGGCATACAAAAACCGGTATGCATCACGAGCTCCCGTTTGAGGCACCAATTGCATTAAGCCAAAAGCAGGCACGGGGGACTTTGCTCGAGGATTAAAAAAACTTTCCGTTTCAATAATGGCATAAATTAAGTGTGCTGGAATATTGTGACGTACAGAGTTTTTGTCCACCATATGCCGATATTTTTTCGCCCGTATTCGAATGTGGTCTGGCACTAACTTAAACTCGGTACTGAATACCGTACGCTTGCGCCCATCTGACCCTTCTATGTCGCGCTGTGTAACAGCTTTGAGCTGTTCTTTCCTAAACGCATCCATCTTATCCGGGGATAGAGGCTTACCATCTTGGCCTGCGACCAAACCCTTCAACATGGGCTCACCTTCGCTGGGCGGAGGCTCGGGCTGCTTGGCCATTTCAACAATAGAACGATCATCCGGTGGTTGAACGATAGTAGCTTGTACCGCTCCCGCCATTTTTTGCTGTACACCATCCTGGTATTTTGCTTTTGTCGGGCTTACTGCCAACTCCACTTTCACCGTCCCGTGTTCGTAATTTACGACACTGCGTTGGCTTAAGTTGTCGCGGTAGGTGACTTCAATATCCGCGCTTGGTACTACCGCTTCATTCCCCCAGACGACCGCAGTCACTTTTTTGAATTTGTCGTAGGCCTCACGAACTTCTTCATTGCGACGCAACAGCTCTAAATCCGCAGCTTTTTTTGCGCCCATAAACTTATTGAGTTGATGAGACTCCGTATGGTCGGCTATTGAATACTGACTGGGTACCGCCATGGCCGCCACCAGTAAACTAAGCTGCATATTCCGACTTATTGTTGGAGCTAATCTCAAACGTATGTTCTTGAGGTGAGTTTTGTCACACTGGCCCATAGTTCTGTTGATACGCGTTTTAAATGATGATGAAAAACTTAACGTCTTTGGACCCAAACTCTTTAGACTCACCCCGAAGCATTTTTCTATAATTTGCCAACCCAAACGTGTCAATTTTGTGTCGTGTGTTAAGGCGTTTTAATGCTTATTAAAGCCAACCCGCTGGAGTTCCATTCATATCCGTGCAAGTTACGTTTTTTGCTAAGACTGAACCTCTGATTGCAAACCTGCCATTCGCACAATCGTCATGGTTACAAGCAGAGGCTCGGCCGAACTCCACGACAAAACCCAAACCTTGCCTACCCAGCCAACAAGGCCAGAGCCGGCCGCTGAGTTTTTCCGTGAGACACATTATCAACGCCGGTTTCGTTATGGTACTGCGATTTCACCCGACCAAATCGGTAGTCCCAAAGAAATTCCGGTAAATTTGTCTCACCGGAGCCGATAAATAGACTGTCGGCATGCGGCTTGGCTTGCTCTGTTGTATGAGTAAGCATGGGACCGGTAAATACAATTACACAACCCAAGGCGCGGTATTGTGCCGCCAATTGATAAGCCCGATACTGATTATAATGATTGATAAACAGAATCACTATATCGGATTTTTGTGGATACTTAATATCGTGCAGTCGCTCATCAAGCACTTGTACCGCTCCCAAACGACCGGCCAGCCCGGCCATTCGTGCCAAACCGATTGGCGGGAGCACTCGGCATTGGGCAAACTGACTTAACGGACTGTGTTCACCATCATCTTTAGGCACTACAAATAACACTTTCATGATTCATCTCCAGCATTCGATTCTGGAAATAACTATAGAAAGCGTAAATGGCCTAACACCGATGAGCGCTGTCAATCCAACGACTAATTATGACAAATTATGACAACCACTATAACACCATCGACAGCGCTATCATTTACGCAGTTACAGCATTATAATGGGCCCTGCATCCGCCGGATGGCTCTGACCAATAACACAACATTTTAGTTATGACACCTTAGTTATAACACCGCTATACAGGTTACTTATTTATGGCCGACTCACTTAGCTGGACAGGATTTGCGGTTCGATTGTTTTTCGCACTCACCCTGGTTTTCTGCACCTATAACCCGGAGGGATACTCCTTTTATCATTGGGGCATACTCAACATTCAAGCAGACCTTCCCTTGAAATTATTTGTAGGAGTGGTTTTGTTAATTGGCTGGACTATCTATATACGCGCAACCTTGCATTCCTTAGGATTCATCGGCATCGCGTTGGCTGTGGCTTTTTTCGGATCCTTGACCTGGGTCGTCATAGACCTGGGCTGGATACCCACTAACAGTGTCAAAGCACTCACCTATGTGGTTCAACTGATTATCAGCTGGATTTTAACCACCGGTATCAGCTGGTCGTTTATTCGCAAGAAAATCAGCGGCCAATACGATGTCGTGGAAGGAGAGGAAGCCGAGCACTAACGCCGGCTTCCTTCCCCCTCAAACAAGGAAAATCCTGCAAACAACCTTGGCTCTACATCATCCTGGCGCGCTTGGTAATGCGTTTGGACAAACCTCGAGTTAAACGTCTGATCTTCGGGTGCAGAGCGGTAGTTTCCTCCACAATAAAGTTATCCAGCGGCTCCCCACGCTCAGTCACAATCACATCTGCCATTAAACGCTCACGCCCGGGACCGGAGTAAAACTCCGTAATTAATACATCAACCTTAAGCGACCGACGGATACGATACTCCTTGAAGTGACGAACCAGATTCCTGTACAAACGTTCCACCCCTTTGTGTTTGACGAAGTTTCGCGCCAACGCGCGTTCGTTGTTTACGAAATCTTTGCTCAGTGCCACCGTTACCCGATTACCGGCCAGATACTTTTCGCCTAAATTGTGTGCTGGTGCGACGGAAGGTAGCAAGCCGACTCCCAGCAATAAAATAAGTAATTTCTTCATTTCTAATATCCCCCATGACCGTGTTTATCTCTATAACGAATTTGACCCCGGCCTCCGTCGCTTTTCAGATAATTCCTACGTAGAGTAATATTTCAAAGAAGTTTTCTGTTTTTTTTAAAAAAATATTGCGCCCATATACAATTCATGATTAAACCAATAGACAAGCTTCACCAGCTGTGATAACAATAGAAAAGTAATAGGGCGTAACCCCGTCTACGCATCGTCGGGCAACAGACATAGCGAAATAAGTCGTGTCTTACGGTGTCGCAGTGTTGATTTCTCTGATGGTTTCCGGTGTTAGCCGGAATTCCACCCTGAAATGACGCACACTGCAGGAACTTCTGATTTGATTTCAAGCTCATGGGAACCGTTCGTTGAGCAAATTAGAGTTTCCTAATTTAACACCACTTTTATAAACACTAACTGGTCGCAAAAGGGGCGCGAAGTGTACCAGGGCTCGGTTGACAGAAAAACTCTAGTTTGGATAAAAACCCAAATTGAGCAAACGCTTGAGGGTGTGTTGCCGGCCTGCGAACAGTACTCTAAGAATCTTCGTGACACGACCCCATTGGAACAGTGCCTGGAGCCCCTCAGATGTGTACGTGGGGCCTTAAAAATGGTGGGAATCCGAGGGGCAACGCTTCTTTCCTCGGAAATGGTGAATTTGGCTGACGCTTTACTGCTGGATAATATCCGCCATAAGCAAGCGGCGACCGAAGCGATGGCGACAGCCATATTACAATTGAGCGCCTACTTGGAAAGCCTATACCACGGTCAACCGGACGTCCCTCTGGTGCTACTCCCCCAACTCAATGATTTGCTCGCCGCACAAGATAAACAGCTGTTGACCGAGGGCGAGTTTTTTTCACCCGACCTGACAATCGCGGTTCCGCCACAGCCAGACGCGGAATGCCTGGTCAACGGACACATCTCGGAAGTCGCACGACGCCTGCGCCCCGGCTATCTTTCAGGCTTGTTAGGCCTAATCAAAAAGCACAACACCACTGAAAGCCTGGAAAAGCTCATAACAGTTGTAGACAACTTGATGCACTGTAGCCGCAGTAAAGCCGGTAAACAGCTGTGGTGGCTGGCCTCAGGACTGATGGACTCTTTGTATGACCAGGGGCAGGAAGCCAATATCGCTGTAAAGATTTTGTTGGGTCGAATTGACCAGCAGATAAAACTCCTGATCGTTCATGGCGAAAAGGCGCTGGTACAGCAGCCGCCTGATAAAATCTGTAAGAACCTTTTGTACTACATTTCCCAATCCAAATCGGACAATCAACGTGTCCTTGAAATCAAAACCGCTTTTGGAATGGATTTTCCTGACGACAACAGCATACAAAAATCGCGTGAGAGCCTGGGAAGTTTTAATGTCCACCTCATCGAAACCGTATCAAAACAAATCAAGCAGGAATTGGAAGACATAAAAGACGCACTGGAGGTTTCGGTCAGAGCCACCAACACAAATACCACCAAGCCCTTAGCAGCGGCTTTAACCAGCCTGAATTCGGTGGCCGAAGCACTAGGTATGCTGGGTATGAGTAATTTGAAAAACTTGCTGCATGAATACGCAGTGTTTTTAGCCCCCAAAGTCGCCGCCGGTGAGCAACTGGCCGACAATGACTTAATGGGCTTGGCTGCCGCATTGATTCATGTGGATGCTTCGATCTCGGATTTGGGTATAGACGTAAAAGGAACTCGAAAAGGTGGCTTACCGGCAGCCGAGTATCGAAAACTACTTAAACTCATAGCAACAGAAGTTATTAAAGAACTGGGATCACTCAAAAAGGCCTTACTCGAGTTTATTCAAACCGGGTCGATTACCGTAATGCATAAGGCGCCCGACCTGCTGCGCAATATTCGCGGCGCCATGGAAATACTCGGTTATACAGCTCAAGCCAACCTTGCCGATGCCATCGGCCGCTATATGCAAGATACATTTCAAGACGATACCCTGCCACCGGACTCCCATGAACTGGAGCTGTTGGCGGACACCATTGTGGGTATGGAATATTTTTTCGAGTCCATGCTGGAACAAAGTGTCGCCCCGGATATTGCCTTGAAAATCGCCTCGCGAAGTATTCGCCAGTTAGGCTATGCTCCCGAAACCAATGTCTGGGATATTAGCAGCCATAAATTGACAGCCCCCCCTGTGTTAGAGATTTCAGCAGCACATCGATAAACGGTCCGATCCAGGCGACCGACGGCCTCAAGACACAATGTGTTAAAGTTTTTACGGTTTTGAACCGATCTAGAGCTATTGTAAACAGATTGTTGCGGTTTTTCCTCTAGTGGTTTTCTCCTATCTTAATGTTTTTTTAAGCAAATTGTCCGACCGGGATCCTGAGTTGGAACAGGCCGCTGTGGCCCGACCGATTATCGGCGGTTTGGGTTTATTTTGCTTTTTGTGGCTATCCGAATTAAGCAACTGGCATTGGATTGGTATTGTTGCCATAAGCTATCTCGCCGGCACATTACTCATCTTGACCGGAGCTATCCTGGCACCAGAACGAATGCCAGTACGGTCTAAGCTGGGTATTTGTCTGGACACATGTACCGCCACATTCGCCATGACTTCCGGTGCGGCCACTGCCGGTTTTCTGGGTATGTTTCTCTTAATCGCCATTGGTAACGGTTTACGTTTTGGCCGTAACCACATGAATTTTGCCGTCGTGACCGGTGTTCTGGGTTTTGTGAGCGTTATACTCACTACCCCTTACTGGCAACAAAACCTAACCCTTAGCCTCGGAGTTTTAGCTTGGTTAATTGTATTACCGTACTATATAGGCAGTCTCTTGCACAAACTGGAACAAGCAACCCGAGAAGCACGTCAAGCCAACAAAGCACGACGTGAATTTCTTGCCAATATGAGCCACGAAATTCGCACGCCATTGACTGCCATCATTGGTTTTGCCGAAGCCTCGTTGGATAGCGACCAAAGTATGCAGGAACGTATGGCGGGGCTGAAAACCATTGTTCAAAACGGTGCTCATCTACATGCTATTGTGGACGACATTCTGGATTTTTCCAAAATCGAAGCCGGTAAATTGGAGTTGGAATATCTCGATACCGACTTGTTCAACCTGGCCCGGGAAGTGGAAGATTTAGTCAAACGCAAAGCCGTTGAAAAAAATATTGTCTTTAAACTGGAATACATTCCACCATTACCCCGCTCCATCGCTACAGACCCTCTGCGCTTAAAACAAGTTTTAATTAATCTGTGCAGTAATGCGATTAAGTTTACCAATGAAGGCTTTGTTCTGGTGCAGTTTCGCTGCGACCCGCAGGAAGAAGTGCTCCGCATTTCGGTCATAGATACCGGCATTGGACTCAGCGAACAACAAATTCAGGATTGTCTAGACCCATTTCAGCAGGCCGAAGCGGCTACCAGTCGCAAATACGGCGGCACTGGCTTGGGACTTCCCTTATCCAATCACCTGATTGAGCTGCTGGGTGGAAGCCTCAACATTTACAGTGCACTGAAAAAGGGCTCCACATTTGAAATTTGCCTAAACCTAAGCCCTTTGGACACGAGTACACTTATCTACAACATGGAGCAATGGCAGCAGTCAAGTATCGTGGAATCCAGCCACCGGGACCATCATATTCGACTGCATGGCGACGTGTTACTGGTGGATGACAATGAAACCAACCAACAGTTGTTTTCATTGTTTTTGCGCCGCCTGGGGGTGTCTGTCACTATTGCGGACAGCGGAATCAGCGCATTGAAAGAAACCGTGTACAAAAACTTCGATCTCATTTACATGGATATGCATCTACCGCAACTGTCCGGATTGGATACGGTAAAAAAACTTCGAGAAATCGGTTATAGCAAACCCATTGTCGCATTGACCGCAAACGCCACCTCGGAATACCGTCATTTGTGCCTGCGAGCCGGCTGCGATGACTTTTTGGCCAAACCCATCCTACGTAGCCAGTTTGAGCAGGTGTGTGCAAGATATTTGCATCCGGCCGCTGCGGAGGACTTCATGCCGGAACCCATTTTTTCTTCCTTACTGCAACATGAACCGGAATTTGCTGATCTGGTGGAAAAGTTCGTAAACGATTTACATACCACCCAAGGCACAATAGAAATGCTGATGCGAACTAAGAACTGGCAAGAATTGAAGGAGGTACTCCATACCCTCAAAGGGACTGCAGGCGGCCTGGGTTATCCCGTGCTGACCGATTTGGCCGGTAAAATCGAGTTTCAACTTATCAGTGAAAACTACGACGCCGTTGATAGTCTTTCCATAGACCTAAAGAGGTTGTTCAATCGAATTTTTGAAGGGATGCAATTAACTCGAAGTTTTAGTGAATTCAGTAGCGGGTTATCCTAATGTTTAAAATATCCAGCGATCCCTATGCACCCCCCTTGTATGGTAACGTGCTAATAATTGAAAACGATCCGATTCAGCAACAAATCATACATTTGTTGTTGCGTAAAATCGGGTTGACTACCGAGGTTATTTTCGCCGATGAACGAACCCTGGAGTGTATGGACAAACGACATTTTGACGCTGTTATCATTGATTCGATCATGCAGTTCGTAGATGCCACCAAATTAATTGAAACTTTACGTAAGGAGGAATTCACCAAACCCATAGTAGTGCTTGTGCATGACGAATCATCGGACGGTGAGTTGTTTCTTGATGCCGGATGCGATGCTATCTGCAACAAACCCGTGGATCAAACTGTGTTATATAACGCCTTGAAACCGTATCTGGCCTGCAATAGCCCTGCCGGACGCAACAGTCCCATTCGTTCCAATTTGCTCGATAAAAAACCGCAAATGGCTGAAGAAGTGAAGGGATTTGTCAGTTCGCTGCCCGCCAAACTCAATTTGATTCGAAAGCTCTTTAAGACCGAGCAATGGCTAGAGCTATTGGAAGTCGCCAAAGACATTAACGGCAATTCTTTTGGCTATCCATCGCTGGAAAACTACAGCCGGGTGTTACAATACCAAATTCGAGTCAACGACCTTAAGAATGCGCAATTCACCATCAAGGACCTGCAATTTGTCTGTCAACGTATTTATCTGGGCTTACATCAGTAAGCCCATCCTTACACTAACGCATTTCCACCTCAACCATGTCCACTGCAGTCCAGCCTAAGTAGTCTACTTTTCCACTAATACGTAAAGGGACTAAGTTGGATTTTTCCAAGTAAATCCGCACATCATCTTTCAACCCTAAAAATTCGAAGCCCTCATCGGCTTCCTCCCCCAAGGGTACAATTTCCAAACGCAGCTCCAGAGCCGTGGTTTCTTCCTCGACAAAACGTAGCGCGGATTGCGTTCTTTTCTTGTAGTTGACTTCCAAGTAGACCTCGGCAGCAACACGTATGGTAATTTTGTTAACTGTCTGTTTCCCAAAGCTGTGAATGACCAGCGAATCACCGACCTGTCGCAAGTTTGCCGCAGAAATAACATAGAACAATGCGGCATTGTCTGTTATGGGTATCCCACGGGCCACCTTGGGGTATTTAAACTGAAAAGTCTCCTTTCGACTCCATTTTTCCGGGGCCAGTTCGGCTTCCGACTCCAAAGGTGTCCACTGAATGGCTTGCGCCTTATCTGTAGCAAAGCGATAAGTTTTCAAACGTTGCCTTTTCCCCCAGTCCAACTGCTCCCGTTGTAGTGCTGTTGCGTCCTGTTGAAACCAGAACTTCACCTGAGAATTACGATTAAAGGCGCGAGACTCCAGCGTCATATAAAATAAGGGTTGCTCGGTGATGGGCACCCCTTTATCCACTGGTAACAGGACTTTGTTCACCCGCTGCTTGTCTATGGGTTCCCAGCTCACGTCCGCGGTTGCTGAGACAAACAAAAATGACGCTGAAAATTGCAATTTTTTCCATGGAATCCGCTCCGGATTAAGATCCAGCGCCATTACCGGACTCAATACCGTACACAAAAATAGGGGGAACAATAATTTAACAACGGTCATGTCGATTCTCAACACCTTCTCGGCTCTAATCATGGGTGGCCCAACCACGCCCTGAAGTTTTTTTGCGGTTTAAATCAGTCAAAGGACTAGGATTAGCCGGCGTAAACACTTAAACTTATAGCCCTTTGGGCATCCTGTTTAACACCTATCTGTTTAACCTATATGAACATTACGCTTAACGGTGAACCAGCACAATTCTCAAGTGAATTGACAGCAGCGCAGCTCATAGATTCCCTGGGCTTGGGCGGAAAACGCTTGGCCGTGGAAGTAAATCTTGAAATTGTACCACGCAGTACCTATGAATCATTTATTATCAAAGAAAACGACAATGTAGAAATTGTTCATGCTATCGGTGGTGGCTGACTCCAGCCCCAGTTACACAGCCCCAATCGCATAACTCCATTCGAGTTTAAATTTAAGCACTAATTGAGGATTTTGAAAGGACATGTCAAACGAAAAGAACGACAGCCCCTTGATTATAGCCGGCAACCAATACAATTCCCGGCTTCTTGTAGGCAGCGGCAAATACAAAGACCTGGAAGAAACCCGGCTCGCCACCGAAGCCAGTGGCGCAGAAATCATTACCGTTGCCGTGCGTCGTACTAACATCGGTCAAAACGCCAAAGAGCCCAATTTGCTGGATGTCATATCTCCCAACGAATACACCATCCTGCCTAATACTGCCATGTGCTATACGGCAGAAGACGCGGTGCGCACCTGCCGCTTGGCCAGAGAACTGCTGAACGACCATACACTGGTAAAACTTGAAGTTCTGGGCGACGAAAAAACCCTATACCCCGATATTCGTGCCACCATTAAAGCCGCCGAAATTCTGGTTAAAGAGGGTTTTGAAGTCATGGTATACACCAGTGATGACCCCATTGTAGCCAAGGAATTGGAGAATATTGGTTGCGTGGCAGTTATGCCGTTGGCAGCCCCCATTGGTTCAGGACTGGGGGTTCAGAACCGCTACAACCTGCTGACCATCATCGAGCAGGCCAACGTACCCATTCTGGTGGATGCGGGCGTAGGCACCGCCTCAGACGCTGCTATCGCCATGGAACTGGGTTGTGATGGCGTCCTGATGAATACCGCCATCGCCGGGGCTCAAAATCCCGTCCTCATGGCGTCGGCCATGAAAAAGGCTGTGGAAGCGGGCCGAGAAGCGTATCTGGCTGGCCGAGTGCCTAAAAAACGCTACGCATCGGCGTCCTCACCGCTGGAAGGCACGTTTTTCTAACCGTTTCGTTTTCTTACTGCACCATCGCATGACTCCTGAAGAGAACAAACGGGTAATACACAAGCGGATTGTGCGAAGTTTTGTGCGCCGCGACGGACGGCTTACGGCAGGTCAAGCCAAAGCACTCAACGACCTTTGGCCCCTTTACGGCCTGGATCCCCATATACCTCTGTGCCGTGCCGAGCAAATACCCATGGTATTGGAGATCGGTTTCGGCACCGGAGATTCCTTGGTCCAGATGGCCAAAAACGACCCGGAAAAAGTCTTTGTTGGGATTGAAGTTCACCGACCCGGCGTGGGCCATTTACTCAAACGCATATCTGCGGAACATATTGAAAATATAAAGATTTATTGCGCCGATGCAGTAGAAGTATTACAGCAGTGCATCGCCGACGAATCACTGCATACCGTACAAATTTTCTTTCCGGATCCCTGGCACAAAAAGCGCCATCACAAACGTCGATTGATTCAAGCTCCGTTCCTGCACCTGCTGGCCCGCAAACTTCAGCCAGAGGGCATTGTTCATATTGCAACCGATTGGCAGGATTATGCAGAACATTGCGTTGCCGCTTTCAGCACCCTGGAAGATTCCGAACCCACGGCGTTATTCCGTAACCTGGCGCCAACCCCACCCTACAGTCCCAGGCCGCCGCAGCGTCCACTCACCAAGTTTGAGCAACGAGGCCAAAGGCTCGGACACGATGTTTGGGATCTTCTATACCAAAAACTCTAACTGCTCCCAGCAAAATTGGAGCAAAAAAAAGGAGCCCTTATCAGGCTCCTTTTTATTTAATAGATCAAACACTTACTTGTAGTATTTAATCATGTCTTCCAGTGAGGCTGGCTTGATCTTGGAAGCGTGACCGGCACAACCGAAAGCTTCAAAACGCGCTTTACAAATATCCCGCATCGCTTCGGTAGAAGCTTTCAGGAATTTGCGTGGATCGAAGTTGGATTTATTGTCTGCCAAGTGGCGACGAATGGCGCCGGTTGAAGCCATACGTAAGTCGGTGTCGATGTTAACTTTACGTACACCGTGCTTGATGCCTTCCTGAATTTCTTCGACAGGCACGCCATAGGTTTCGCCCATGTCACCGCCGTATTCGTTGATAATTTTCAACCAATCCTGCGGCACGGAAGACGAACCATGCATAACCAAGTGAGTGTTAGGCAGTTTCGCGTGGATTTCCTTGATACGATCAATCGCCAGAATGTCGCCTGTAGGAGGACGGGTAAATTTGTACGCACCGTGGCTGGTACCAATGGCGATAGCCAGGGCATCCACACCGGTTTTGGCGACAAAATCAGCCGCTTCATCGGGATCAGTCAACAATTGGTCATGAGACAGCTTGCCTTCGGCACCGTGACCGTCTTCCTCACCCATTTCGCCGGTCTCCAGAGAACCCAGACAGCCCAACTCACCCTCAACGGAAACACCACCGGCGTGAGCCATATCCACAACGGTTTTGGTGACGTTTACATTGTACTCATAGGAAGATGGGGTTTTCATGTCAGCCATCAGTGAGCCGTCCATCATAACGGAGCTGAAACCGGACTGAATGGAGCGCAAACAAACCGCCGGCTCGGAACCGTGGTCCTGATGCATAACGATGGGAATATGCGGGTACTGTTCAATAGCCGCAGAAATCAAATGGCGCAAGAACGGTTCGCCCGCGTAAGAACGAGCCCCGGCAGAACCCTGCATAATGACCGGACTGTCCACTGCGTCGGCCGCTTGCATGATTGCGTGAACCTGCTCCATGTTATTAACATTAAACGCAGGCATACCGAAGTTATTTTCTGCTGCGTAGTCAAGCAATTGGCGTAAGGATATCAGTGCCATGTGTATACTCTCCCATAAGAAAAAAATTAATTACAAAAATCTCTTGGTTTGTTGCCTAACACAAATAACCGCTCAAACTGACGCGTCATTTGGAATCAGGTCATCCCCCACTTTCACTATTTTCAAAGAATTGGTGCCGCCGTGTATTCCCATCAAATCACCTTTGGTGATAATAACAAGATCACCGTCCCTGACAACACCCCGACGTTTTAACTCATCCACCGCTTCCTTGTTGGCCGTGGCATGATCGTTGGTAGTGATATCGAAACTGATAGGGGATACCCCACGATACAATGTCACCTTACGCCGCGTAGAAACATGGCGGGTCAATGCGTAAATAGGTATACCCGAACTAATTCGCGACATCCACAAGGGTGTAGAGCCGGATTCGGTCAAAGCCGCAATGGCTTTTACTTCCAGGTGGTTAGCAGCATACATGGTACACATGGCGATAGCCTCGTCCACCCGTCCAAACGCTGTATTAATTCGATGATCCGACACTGTGGCCACGGGTTGTTGTTCTGCCACCCGACAGATCCGGTCCATGGCAGCAATTGCTTTGTCGGGATAATCACCTGAAGCTGTCTCAGCTGACAGCATCACTGCATCCGTACCATCGAATACCGCATTGGCCACATCAAAGACCTCAGCCCGAGTAGGAATCTGGCTGGTAATCATGGAGTCCATCATCTGAGTTGCCGTAATGACCACTCGGTTCATGTTTCGGGCGGTTTTGATCAGGTTTTTCTGTACCGGAGGTAACGCAGCATCTCCGATTTCCACACCCAAATCCCCGCGCGCAATCATGATCACGTCCGAGGCCGCAATAATTTCGTCAATAGCTTCAAGGGCTTCACTACGCTCGATCTTAGCGACAATACCGCCATGCCCACCGGCTTCCAGCAACAAGCGCCGCGCCTCCAGAATGTCTTCAGCCGTTCTGGGAAAGGACACTGCAACATAGTCCGCCTTGATACTGGCGGCAATCTTAATGTCCTCTCGATCCTTATCCGTGAGTGCCGGAGCCGACAAACCCCCGCCCTGACGGTTGATACCTTTTCTGTCTGACAGCGGACCACCGGTTTTAACCCGGCAACGAATCTCGTCACCCTCAACCTCATCAATCCACAATACGATCTTACCGTCATCCAGTAACAGGGTATCGCCACGCTTAACGTCAACATTCAGACTCTTATAACTGACTCCAACACGCTCTTTATTCCCCGCATGAGCGTCCAAGGCCAAATCAAGGATAAAAGTGTCATCCTCTTCAAGCCGTATTGGCCCATCTTTAAAGCGTTCAATGCGAATTTTTGGCCCCTGTAAATCAGCCAAAACCCCCACCTGCCGGCCATGAGCCCGGGCACGATTTCGTACTTTTTCAGCGCGGGATCGATGATCGTCTGCGGTACCGTGAGAAAAATTTAATCGCACCACATCCACACCGGCTTCGATGATTTTATCCAACATTTTTGGATCATCGGTAGCCGGCCCCAGGGTCGCCACTATTTTTGTTCGTCTCTGCAATTCGTTAACTCCAGCCTGAATTAGTCTTTCGCTCTTTGTTCTAACATGGCAACGGCAGGGAGAGTTTTTCCTTCCAAATACTCCAGGAATGCTCCACCTGCGGTGGAGATGTAACTCACCTTGTCATAAATATTGTACTTCTGGATAGCAGCGATGGTGTCACCACCACCTGCCAGACTGAAACCCGCCGCATTGGCAATAGCCATGGAAACGGTTTTGGTGCCTTCACCGAACTGATCAAATTCAAACACACCAACCGGGCCGTTCCAAACAATGGTACCGGCTTTACTGATAATGTCAGCCAGTTCCTGTGCGGATTGAGGACCGATGTCGAAAATCATGTCATCGTCAGACACATCACCGGCATTTTTCAGAGTAGCTTCCGCGTTCTCGTTGAATTCTTTACCGACCACCACATCAACGGCAATAGGAATGTTAGCACCGCGTTCTTTCATTTTCTCAACCAGGGCTTTGGCCGTGTCCACCAAATCGTCTTCACACAAAGACTTACCCACATTATTCCCCATTGCTTTGAGGAAAGTATTGGCGATACCACCACCGACGACCAATTGGTCAACTTTCTCAGATAAGGCTTCGAGAACCGTCAGTTTGGTTGACACTTTGGAGCCACCAACGATGGCCACCATGGGGCGAGCCGGATTGGCCAGCGCCTGTGCCAGGTTGTCCAACTCATCTGCCAGTAACAGACCGGCACAAGCGATGGGTGCGAATTTGCCGGCTCCATGAGTAGAAGCCTGGGCCCGGTGAGCTGTACCAAAGGCGTCCATCACGAACACATCACACAGTGCAGCATATTTCCTGGCTAAATCTTCATTATCTTTCTTCTCGCCGGCGTTAAAGCGCACATTTTCAAGCAGCACACATTCGCCGCCGGCAACTTCGAAACCGCCATCCAGATAATCTTTGATCAAACGCACTTCTTTGCCCAGCTTGGCGGACATATCGGCTGCAATCGGCGCCATGGAGTTTTCTTCGTCGGCCTTACCTTCTTCAGGACGACCGCGGTGTGACATAACCATAACAGAAGCACCGGCTTTCATGCAGTGTTCTATGGTGGGCATGGATGCAGTGATGCGGGCATCGGAAGTCACCTTACCATCTTTTACGGGAACATTAAGGTCGGCGCGGATCAAAACGCGCTTACCGGCCAGATCCAAATCGGTCAGCTTGATAAATGACATGATAGAACTCTCCTGAGATTTAAATTTTGAAAAACGATTGGCCAAACCTAAATTACCAACTATGAGTTTGTCGATAATGAGTTAGCAATATAAAGCTGCTAACCATGGGCTGTGGCTTGGCGAATCGCTTTTTGTTGTCCGTCTGCCAATAAACAGGGTGAGCACCCGCCCACCCTGTCTTAGCTATACATCCAGCAAAAAAACCGGACAATGTTTCGCTTAGTTAGCTGCTACGTGCTCAACAAAACGCATCATGTTGCAGGTATAGCCATACTCATTGTCATACCAGCTTACTACTTTGACAAAAGTGTCGTCCAAAGCAATACCGGCTTCTGCATCGAAAATGGATGAGTAGCCAACACCACGGAAATCCGTAGATACCACTTTCTCATCGGTGTATCCCAAAGTTTTGCTCATGTCGCCGGTTTCTGAGGCTTTCTTCATTTCAGCACAGATATCAGCGTAGGACGCACCCTTTTCCAGTTCAACGGTTAAATCAACCACTGAAACATCAGAAGTCGGTACGCGGAAAGCCATACCGGTCAACTTGCCATTGAGTTCCGGTAACACAACGCCCACTGCTTTAGCTGCACCTGTGGAAGACGGAATGATGTTTTCCAGAATACCGCGACCACCGCGCCAGTCTTTCTGAGAAGGACCGTCAACGGTTTTTTGGGTAGCTGTTGCCGCGTGAACCGTAGACATCAAACCACGCTTGATACCCCACTTGTCATTTAATACTTTGGCAATAGGAGCCAGACAGTTGGTGGTACAAGAAGCTGCGGAAACAATCGCTTGACCGGCATATTTTTCGTGGTTAACACCGTATACGAACATAGGTGTACCGTCTTTGGACGGAGCAGACATAACCACTTTTTTAGCGCCGGCATCAATGTGCTTTTGACAACCTTCTTCTGTCAGGAAGAAACCGGTGGAATCGATAACGATATCCGCACCCACGTCACCCCACTTCAGGTTGGCGGGATCACGCTCAGCCGTCAGACGGATTTCTTTGCCGTTAACAATCATGCAGCCTTCGCCACCTTTGACCTCACCCTGGAAACGACCGTGTACTGAATCGTACTTAAGCATGTATGCCAGATAGTCCGCATCCAACAGATCGTTAATACCCACGATTTCAATATCTTTGAATTCGTTGTACACAGCACGGAAAACCATTCGACCGATGCGGCCGAAACCGTTAATACCTACTTTAATTGCCATTAATACTCTCCCAATTTTCCCAAAAAAATTTTTACAAAACACCTTCTACAGCGCTGACCACGTTTTCTACGGTCATGCCGAAATACTTGAACAATTCGCCGGCCGGGGCAGATTCGCCAAAACGGTCCACGCCCACAACACTGCCATCCAGACCAACATACTTACGCCAGTAGTCCGTCACACCCGCTTCCACGGCAACGCGAGCGCGCACGGACGGCGGGATAACGGTGTCACGGTAAGACTGATCCTGAGCTTCGAAGGCATCAACACAAGGCATGGAAACAACACGAATCTTACGCCCTTTACCGCTCAATTCTTTGGCCGCATCCACAGCCAGGCCTACTTCAGAACCGGTGGCGATAATAATGGCGTCCGGGGTACCATCACAATCACTGAGTATGTAACCGCCTTTTGCGATATCTGCGATTTGCGCATCGCTGCGGCCTTGGCATACCAGATCCTGGCGGGTCAAAATCAAGCTGGTGGGACCGGTGCGCTTCTCAACAGCAGCCTTCCAGGCAACTGCCGTTTCCACGGTGTCAGCCGGACGCCAAACAGACATATTGGGCATCATACGTAAAGTAGCCGTTTGTTCTACCGGTTGATGGGTAGGACCGTCTTCACCCAAGCCGATGGAGTCGTGAGTGAATACAAAAATGTTCTGCACTTTCATCAGGGCCGCCATGCGCAATGCGTTTCTTGCGTATTCGGAGAACATGAGGAAAGTACCACCGTAGGGGATAAAACCGCCGTGCAGTGACATGCCGTTCTGAATCGCGGCCATACCAAATTCACGCACACCGTAAGAGATGTAGTTACCATCGGTGACTGTGTTGCTGATGGTTTTAGAACCTGACCAGTTGGTGTTGTTGGAACCGGTTAAGTCAGCGGAACCGCCCAAGAATTCCGGCAACAAAGGACCATACCCGTTCAGTGCCGCTTGAGAGGCCTTGCGCGTAGCCATTTTTGCGGCTTTTTCTGATGTTTCTTTGATAAAGGCTGCAGATTTGGCGGCCCAATCAGCCGGTAACTCACCTGCTGTACGACGCTGAAATTCAGCCGCCAGCTCCGGGTATTCCGCTTTGTAAGCGTCAAATTTTTCGTTCCACTTTTCCTGGGCCTGTTCGCCTTTGGATTTGCCGTCCCAACCTGAATACACTTCATCGGGAATCACGAAGGGATCGTGTTTCCAACCCAGGTTTTCACGGGTAGCAGCCACTTCGTCTTCGCCCAGAGCCGCGCCGTGACAGTCGTGACTGCCGCACAAGTTGGGAGCACCATAGCCAATAACGGTTTTACAGCAAATCAGCGTGGGCTTATCGTTGACAGATTTGGCGTCATGAATAGCCTTGTCCAAAGCGTCGGCATCATGGCCATCGACATCACGAATCACGTGCCATCCGTAAGCTTCGAAACGCTTAGCGGTGTCATCAGTGAACCAACCTTCTACGTGACCGTCGATAGAAATGCCATTATCGTCCCAAAAAGCAACCAACTTGCCCAGACCCAAAGTACCGGCCAGGGAACAGGCCTCATGGGAAATACCTTCCATCATGCAGCCGTCACCCATGAACACATAGGTGTAGTGATCCACAATGTGGTGGCCGTCACGGTTAAACTGGCCGGCAAGCACTTTCTCAGCGATGGCCATACCCACACCATTAGTGATACCTTGCCCCAAGGGTCCGGTAGTGGTTTCTATACCAGGCGCATAACCGTATTCCGGATGCCCCGGAGTTTTAGAATGCAACTGGCGAAAATTCTTAATGTCATCCATTGACAGGTCGTAGCCGGATAAATGCAGCAGAGAATAGATCAACATGGAACCGTGACCATTCGATAAAATGAACCGATCGCGATCCACCCATTTAGGATTGCTGGGATTGTGCTTTAAGTGGCTGTTCCACAAAACTTCGGCTATATCCGCCATACCCATGGGAGCACCAGGGTGACCGGAATTGGCCTTTTGGACAGCATCCATACTTAACGCACGAATGGCGTTGGCTAATTCTCTACGCGTGGTCATGTATTTCTCCTCAAGTTCCAAATAGATAAAAATCTGCGACCTGCCCTTCGCGGCACAGGTAAAAAAACTGTGGTCTGATCAACGGAGACACTAAATTCGACTCGTGCTGTTGCCAGCATTAGAGCCCTCAAATTATTGTAATATTGAGCAATTTCCGTCTAAAAGAACGACTTCGTCTTAAAAGGAGCGCAGCCCCTTCCTCCCCTAGATCAACCTAATTCCAGGACCGTTCGTTTTCCACCTCACAAGTGTTGATTGTTATTTTTATCCCACCAACGTTTCGTAATTCCCGGCGCGGATTGAGTTTGTGAAGGTAGACGCGGCCCATTAAAGGACTGCGTATTTTCTCTCATCGAGGGGCTTAGAGCAATAGGACAGGGGATATTGACCCTAATTTATTGATTTTAAGCAATATTAGATCAATACCCTCATCATTTACACGAATAAATGGCTGACTAAAAAACCATCTAAGCTATTCTTCACGCCATTTAATAGAGCATCCCATGCTGGGGATTTGCTCGCTTGGACCATGTCCACTCACAGCAACCTGGGACATGGCTTCAAACAAGTCACGGCGCACATCGGCGGGGGCAGTATCCTTACGACTGGCGTCCAAACGCCCCCGATATTGCAGTTTTAAATCAGCGTTATAGCCAAAAAAATCGGGGGTACACACGGCGCCATAAGCTTTGGCAACCTCCTGGGACTCATCCCATAGATATGGGAATGGAAAAGCAAACTCCTGCGCCACCTTAGCCATGTTTTCAAAAGAATCTTCCTGGTAAAGCGCTGGATCGTTGGACATGATCGCCACGCTGTTCACCCCCAATAGCGTCAATTCAGCCGTGTCACGCACGATGCGTTCGCGAATAGCCTTCACATAAGGGCAATGATTACAAATAAACATCACCAACAGACCCTTTTCGCCTTTACACTGTTCCAAGGTCCAGGTTTTTCCATCCACGCCCGGCAGCGAAAAATCAATTGCATCCAAATCAAAATCGCAAACCGGAGTTTCCAAACTAACCATAAATGCTCCTTTTTTTAGTTCTTGTGTACTTCGTAAGTTCTAAGAAATCTCTATTTCTAACCCGGCGGCCAACGGAAAGGGCGACCCGCCAGGATATGGATGTGTAAATGAAAAACCGTCTGGCCCACATCCGCACCATTATTAACCACCAGACGAAAGGCATCTCCCACTCCCTGGTCCCGCGCCACCTGGGAAGCTTTAAGCAATAAATGGCCTAACACGGCCTGGTCGCCGGCTTCCGCATCAATCAGCTTGGCAATGGGTTTTTTGGGAATGACCAAAATATGGACAGGAGCCTGGGGGTTGACGTCTTTAAAAGCCAGACAGTCATCGTCTTCATAGACAATATCTGCTGGAATTTCCCGCTTGATGATTTTTCCAAAAATGGTATCAGACATGGATCCGCTCCTTGGGAAATAGAAGAAGGATGATTATACCCAAAACCAGCGCTAATTTATTGTCTGCGTTCGGTAATTAGCATCTTGTTGCTAGTCGCATATGCCCACGCATTTGATCACCTGTTCGGCGCAGGTGATTTTCGAAAACAGTTTCTCCAGTTCCTCACTAGACTCAGAACCTTTGTGGTGGATCACTGAGTTATTACATTGTCGTTTATTGCTGATAAATACGGGATCGGTCAACCACTTGACGTTTAAACAAGCCGGTTCACCCTGACCAAATCGGACGCCCAACTGATAGTGGCCGCAGCGAAAATGATTGTGGCGCACCCAAGCTTCGATCTGCCACTGCCCATTCTGCTTTAGCCAAGCTTTACTTGGATCTGCTCCCTGGAATTCAAACAACAGTTTGTCACCGCTCTCTCCACTGAGGAAGGCCGATTGTTTTAATGCCTCTGTGCTTAGGCGGTGCAACGTATCTGCCCACAACAAAGCGGAAAAAATCAGCAATACCAACCCACTTACACTGACGGTCTTCCAGTTTAATCTGCGCCACCTGTTCATAAGGCCTCCTTCTTATATTCATTATAGTGACACGAGTCCAAATGCGCGCACCCGATCAGCGGTTTTTATCAAGAAAATACCTTACTGGCCGATAGGATATGGGAATACTAATTATATCCTATTTCAACCACTTAACTGATAATGCCGCCGCTGAATTCTACATTCCTGAACAGCTTAAAAGGCCGTTTCACCATTTTCGCGGGACTCATGGGCGTATTGGTTGTGGCTGTGGCTTTAGTTGGACACCAAAACGTACGTCGTATCAGCCAGGATACGGAAACCAACTTTATTCACCGCAGTGAGTTGTCCTATAGCATCAATGGTATTCGCTCCGATTTATTTGAAAGCTACAAAGCCATGGATGCGTTTTTGTTCGACGCAACCCGAAAGGAATACATCACACAAGCCTTTCTCTGGCTGGACAAAGCTCTCGAACGCAGCACCGCCCTGGAACAACATGTTTGGTTCGTTGTTCGGGGCCAAACCAATGTTATGCAACAAGTCTCCCATGGCTTGCATTCGTTACGGCTGGATATGGATCACTTATTTCAGACCCGTATGGACGCCGCCGTACAATTCCCTGCTTTGGGTGTCGGTCGTTCCACCCTGGGGCCCTCACAACAACATTTCAGCACCGCATTGACGCTGGCCATGAACGAAATCAAGGAGAGTGGTTACAATAACCGTAACTCCGTGGCTTATCGTGGTTTTGTGGAGACTCGCTATCTGTGGCACCAGGTTATTTCTGTGTTTCGACTCTACCTGGCCAACCGTCTGGGCTCTTACAATGAAGAAGGTCTAAAACAACAAGAGCATGCGATTGAAACTCTTTACTCCCAATTGGAACAGTCCATACAACACCTAAACGCCCTGGATAAAAAAGGCCGCCTGGGCTTTCAAGCCAGTGAAGCCCTGAAAACCATGCGCGATAAAATGCAACAATGGCATCAGGGCTTTCAGCAGGTCAAAACCATTCATAGCGGTGCTTGGCGCGCAGATGCCGAATTAATTCAGGAACGTATAGAACCCCATCTGGAAAATATTTCGCGCTTACTGCAATTGGTGGACATAGAGATCAAAGATACCGCCGGTAAGGACTTCCGTACCCTTTCCGATGTCGCTGGCCTACAAACCCAAATTTTGTTTATCATCGCCAGCTTCGGTTTGGTATTTCTCTTCCTGTCCGCCTTATCCTTGCGCCGCCTTATCTTCCATCCAATCGACGCAATTACTCAGGCGTTAAAAGCCGAAGCCTTTGGCCATGACGTGACTCTACCCGTACCCAGATCGCAGGAAACGCAGGATCTTATTGATGCCTTTACGGAAATGCGCAACCAGATTCGTTTGCGCCAAACCCAGCTGGAACATCAAGCATTGCATGATGATTTAACCAAGCTACCCAACCGCGCATTACTGCATGACCGCATGACCCATGCAATCCATATTGCCAGACGCACCCACCAGCATTTGTGTTTACTCATGATGGATTTGGACGGATTCAAAGAAGTCAATGACACTCTGGGCCACCATGTGGGCGACAAATTGCTTAAAGAGGTGGGCAGCCGCTTGAGTGACACCTTGAGAGAGATGGATACTGTTGCCCGCCTAGGCGGTGACGAATTTGCCATTCTGCTTCCCAACACAGACTTGGAACAGTCCATTACCATTGCCAAGAAAATCCTCACGGAACTGGAATCCTCCGTTACGGTGGATGAAGTTAACTTATTTATCAATGCCAGCATTGGTATTGCCAACTACCCGGACAATGGCAAAGATGGAGATACCCTGCTACAACATGCCGACGTGGCCATGTACGTCGCTAAACGCAATAAATGTGGCTATAGCATTTACGATACCCGGGAAGACGACTACAGCGTGGGTCGCCTGTCACTCATGGGGGATTTGCGGGTCGCCATTGATGAAAACGAGCTGGAACTGAATTATCAGCCCAAGTTTTCCATGGATAACGGTACCGTGATGGGCGTGGAAGCCCTGTTGCGATGGGAACATCCCAGTTTCGGCGCCATCCCACCGGATCAAATCGTATCCTTGGCAGAACAAACCGGCCTGGTCAACGCCCTAACCCAATGGATCATCAGAGCTGCCACCGCTCAGTGTGCCGCCTGGAGAAAATCCGGTTTCGACCTCAGTGTGGCGGTGAATCTGTCTGTCTACAACTTGCGCGACCCGGAACTGGTGCGACATATTCAAGAGTGCCTTCGCGCACAGGAACTGCCTCCGGAAAATCTAATGCTGGAGATCACCGAAAGTTCTATGATGGCCAATCCCGCACAGGCCATTGAGACCCTGAAAAAACTGGACCGCATGGGCGTCAAACTGGCCATTGACGATTTCGGTACCGGATTCTCCTCCTTAACCTATTTGAACCAGTTACCGGTTGACGAGCTCAAAATCGATCAGTCTTTCATTATGGGACTGGAGAAAAATGAAAGCGATCAACTCATTGTCCGCTCAACCATAGAGTTGGCACACGACCTGGGGCTCAGTGTTGTCGCCGAGGGAGTGGAAACACCGGAAGTATACCGAGCCCTGCAAGTGTTAGGTTGCGACTCCGCCCAAGGCTATTTTCTCAGCCCACCCCTAAAGGTCAGCCACTTGGAAAAATGGTTACGCAGCGATTCTGACATCATCACCCAGGAAATCCGCAAAATTCAAGCTGCGCTACAAAATCAATAAAAACCATTGCGTATTTGATCACGCGGGTATGCTAAAATGCCCGTCTTTTGATCACCTGTCAGTCGGCGCTATGAATTCATCGGACCCCAATTCTGAATCGAAAAAAACCAACCAGGCACCCAAGGTGGGTTTTATCAGCTTGGGCTGCCCCAAGGCCCTGGTGGACTCGGAACACATCCTTACGCAGCTGCGGGCTGAAGGTTATGCGATCAGCACAGATTACGATGAAGCCCAATTGGTGGTGGTGAATACCTGCGGGTTTATTGATAGCGCCGTGGAAGAATCGCTGGAAGCCATTGGCGAGGCCCTGGATGAAAACGGCAAAGTCATTGTCACAGGTTGCCTGGGTGCGCGTGATAGTCTGGTGCAAGATCGCTACCCCAATGTATTAGCCGTTACCGGGCCTCATGCCACCGCAGAAGTCATGCAGGCAATTCACCGGCACCTGCCTAAACCCCATGACCCGTTTATGGACTTGGTCCCGCAATCCGGGATTAAACTGACACCTAAACATTATGCCTATTTAAAAATATCCGAAGGCTGTAACCATACCTGCACTTTCTGCATTATCCCCGATTTAAGAGGGCCCCTGGCCAGCCGGCCTGTGGATAAAGTGTTGCAGGAAGCCCACCATCTGGTACAGGCAGGCACCAAAGAACTACTGGTGGTCTCTCAGGATACCAGCGCCTACGGTTTGGATATTAAACACAAAACACAATTTTGGAATAACCAGGCCTTTAAGACCCATATGACCGACCTGGCCAAGGGTTTAAGCCAATTGGGCGTTTGGGTTCGCTTTCATTATGTCTACCCCTATCCTCATGTGGAGGAACTGATACCTCTTATGGCGGAAGGTAAAATTCTTCCCTATCTGGACATGCCACTGCAACACGCCAGCCCCAATGTACTAAAAGCTATGAAGCGTCCGGGCAAGATCGACCGCACTTTAGATCGCATTCAAACCTGGCGCAAACACTGCCCGGAACTCACTTTACGCTCCACTTTTATTGTGGGCTTCCCCGGAGAAACAGAACAGGATTTTCAAATGTTGTTGGATTTTTTACAGGAAGCCCAACTGGATCGGGTGGGCGCATTCGCCTACTCTCCCGTTGCAGGAGCCAAAGCCAACGCATTACCCAACCCCGTACCCGAGACATTGCAACAGGAACGGCTGCAACATTTCATGGAAGCACAGGCACAAATCAGCGCCGACAAACTCCGGCAAAAAATCGGACAACGCATGACGGTATTGGTCGATGGACTATCCGAAGATCATTTGTTGCTGGCTCGCACCACCGCCGATGCCCCGGAGATTGATGGCGTGGTTATTCTGGATGGCGCAGACACGGCCCAAGCGGGCGATTTTTTGGAAGTGGAAATCAGCGGCGCCACCGAGCACGATCTCATCGGTGTGCCGCTGAACAGTGAATAAAGTTGCGGCGCTATAAGGACCGGGCCGCAGGCAATTATTGTAAAGGCCGCAGACGCAGCTCAATACGACGATTTTGCGCTCGCCCCTCGTCGGTTTCATTGGTGGCAACAGGCTGGTTTTCTGCATAAGACACAGCCACCAGCTGCTCTTTGGGCACACCGGAAGCGATTAATAATCGAACCACGCTAGCGGCCCGGGCACCGGCCAATTCCCAATTGGTCGGATAACGATTAGCCAGCTTTCCGCGAATGGGAATGTTGTCGGTAAAGCCCGTCACCAAAATCTGAAAGGTTTTATCCTTTAAACGTTCGCTGATTTTTTTAATCACCGCATCACCTGATGGGTTCAACTTGGCAGACCCGGAGGGAAACAATATCTCCTCAGACATGTTCACATCGATTCCGTCTTTCATTTGTTTGATCTTAACCTGCTTGGACTCCAGCTCGTTTTTCAGTTCACCCACCAATGAGTCATAGAGGTTATGAGTTTTCTTAATGTATTCACTGGCTTTACGTAATTCATCCTGGGTTTTGTTAAGCACCGCTTGTTTTTCTGCCAGTTCTTTGTTGATGGCGGCTAAATTCGCCGATGCGGATTCCAATTCTTTTCTGGCATTATCCAACTCGGCATTCTTGGCTCCCAACATTTCACTTTTTTTGGCCAGCTCCTGGTTTTTTACACTGAGAGTATTGGTTTTCTGGTTCAACTCGAGCCCCAAACGCTCAAATTCTTTTTCCAGGTCATTAAGGCGATTTTGCAAAAACAGATTGTTGGCCTCCAAAGCTCCGCGCTTCTTGCTCAGCTCCATTTTTTCCTCTTTCGTGGCCTCATGGGCGGCTACCGCTTCGTCATAACTGGACTGGGAAACGCACGCCACGTTGACAGAACCCGCCAGTGCCAGTATTAACCATCGCACCACATTTCTATTCCGCATTAACTTTCTCCCCTGTTTTGTTTCAATACGCGACCCAGAATCCTGCAAGTTCGCAAGACACGAATTTTACAACGTTTATTCGCTGTGAGAAGCCCCAAACAAGACCATTTTTTATATCGGTATTCACTATATCATAATCTGTTTTTTACACCTTATACGATTAAGGGCCCAGTTGTATGGACCAGTGGTATGGCTAAAATTCATCCAGATTTCTAATATTGTGACAGACTTCAATTAAAGAATTGCAAAATGAATCACAAACACCAGCACGGCTTCACCCTGATTGAAATCATCATCGTAGTAGCGCTCATATCACTGATTGTATCACTGGGTTACCCGAGCTACGCCTGGCATGTCAAACGCGCCAAGATCACGGAAGCCACGAGCCACCTGGGTGAATTGCAATTGCTCAGCAGCCAACACTACCAGGATGAACATAGTTACATCAAGGCCGATGGCACTTGCGCTGTCGCCGCACCGGCCAATAAACACTTCAACTTCGCTTGCAGCGGAGCCGCCCACAGCTTTACCTGGACTGCCAGTAACAAAGCCAATGTGGGACTGGGGCTCAGCGGTGACTTCCAGTTCACCATTGATCACCACGGTACCAAAACCACAACATCTTTTGACGGCAGTGTTTTAAGCAAAAACTGCTGGATATTATCGCCCAGCACGTCGTGCTGATTCGATATAGCAGGAGGGGCGCATGACAAACCAAAACACCAGTCACGGCTTCACTTTAATCGAACTGATCATTGTGGTTGCCATTTTCAGCATTTTCGCTTCTATAGCCTTACCGGACCTGGCCACCACCATGGCTCGAGCAGCACTCAAAGATGCCGCCGAAACTACAGCTCTGGCACTGCGCAAAGCTAAAACACTGGCTCGCACGGAAAACACCAACATTAATGTAAACTTTATCCAGAACAGCGGCGCAATCACTTTAAGCCTACCGGATGACACCGTGGTTCAAACCATATCTCTGTCGCGGGTCACGGCTGTAGACAGCGCCAGCTATCGTTTTAACGGCTTTGGTACAGTCAATAATACCGGCACTATTTCTCTGAAGTCCACATATGACCCGGCGCTGAGAAAAAACATCACCATTGCCACCCTGTCCGGACAGATTTTGTCCCAATAGTCGCCATGATGAAGTTGATGCGCTCAAAAACAAACCAAGGATTTGCACTGCTGGAGGTTTTAATCGCCCTGGCTGTGTTTGCCATTGGTTTGATAGGCATCAGCAAAATCTCCACCAGCGCCCTACGCAGCAGTGTAGACAATAACAATCGCTCTGTATCGTTGAATACCGCATCACAAATTTTGATACCGGTATACTTGGCTGCAAATAACAATCCTGAGGATTTTAAAAACCAAATTCTCGCTTTTGCGCCAGGGATCGAAGTACTGAACAACGGCGATAGGGACAAGTTTACCATCAGCATTGCCGAGGCCTTTGACGATGCCGGCACCAATCTTCTAAAAGGCAAGCCCAAACCGGAAACCTGGATCTCCCCAATTACGGTCGGCGTTAAAGTAACTTTCGTTACCCTTCGGGGACCCAAGTCTATCCATGCTCCGTTTACTTTCTATGTGAATAAGCCATGAAGATGAAAAAGTCCCTAGGTATGTCATTTGTCGAGTCAATGGTTTCCATTGCGGTCGCCAGCATTTTGTCGCTGGCCGTGGTATCCACATTCAGCACCAGTAGCAATGTTATTGTCAGCCACAATCTGAAAACCAAGGCCAATGAGGAAGGTAAAGCGGCCTTTGATATGGTCAGCCGTTTGCTGCGACAATCCCAGCGCAGCAGCGTTAAAATCACCACCACAGATACCAGCACCATTCTTGATCTGACCATACCGGCAGGCTACCCCATCTGGCCCAACGATGTTTCGCCTTATTCGGATAATGCGATTCGTATCCAGTGGGAAAATGGCAACACCATTAACCATCCCAATGAATTACGTATCGGTAAGGCTGCCAGCTTATCTGGCTTGAATTCTGCAGTCTTGGAAACTTTAGTGGGTCACGCTGCCAGCATGGAAACCAGCATTACCAATTTTCAGGTTAAACCCATAGCGGGCGGTAAATATTTCGAACTGACACTGGCCAGTTTGGCTACACTAAAATCGGACATGGCCCCGTCACAAACCGTATTCCAGGGCTATGTATTGCCGCGTAACTGAACCCAGATGAAGCACGATGGCACAAATACTCTACAACCGACGTCGACAACAAACCGGTTACATACTGTTACTGGCCTCCATTTTTTTGTTGATCCTGGGCGTGGCCGCTTCGCAACTATTTTCCCGAAGCAGTGATAGCACCCAAATTTCCGGCTCCGTACGTGACCAGGACAAAGCGCTGCTCATGGCAGAAAGCGCGCTGGAACACTTGAGAATCCGCTTTGTCACCAACCGATTGGACACCGATGTCAGTGTGCGCAGCAACGATTGCATCGATGCCAATGGCACCACACAAGATGCCTGTGAAGGAGCCCTGTTGCAGAAAAACATGAATACACCGGATGCGTTTCTGTTCAGCTATATGTTTTATGTGAGTAAAACCGGTGGCCTGGATGTCAACCAACCGTCTTTATTGCAAAAACTGGCCGATGGTGAAGCTTCGAATGCACCCGTCACCCCTTTAACCACACAAAAAATACCTGCAAGTCGACAACGTTTACGCATTCCTGACATGTTCGGTACCGCATTCCATCCGGTGCTTTACACCTTGAATGAAAACGGTCGTGTTGTTAGCAGCACCGCAAAAAACTGGGACGGCGAAACCAGTGGTAATCGAGCAGCGGTGTGGCTGGAAATCACCCAAAACCCGCACGATGCCGACTCGGTTGATTTATTTGTCCAGACCGTAGCGCAAGTAGAACGAGCTAAGCGGTTTTTACAACGGTATGTAGGTACTTATCAGTCCTCTCAGAGGTTGGGCTTTGTTTCAGCCTTGTCCGAAGCCAGTAATATTGCCCGTAACCCATAATCAAGGCCGGCAGATAGCTATAAATGAAAATATAAAAATGAGATTGACCATGAGTACCTTACAACCCAACAGCCACACACGTATTGCCGCTTTATTGGCAGTGTCCATTTGGCTCTGTGTCGCCCCGGTCAATCCGGCCGGCGCTGCGCTCATGTTGGATATATCACCGGCCGGAGACGTAGCCATGTCTTTGGGTGAAAGCATCACTTTTACCGCCACAACCACCGGTGGAAGCTGCGGTGGTGCCTACAGCTATTCCATGAAAAAACAACCCAGACACGGCTCTATGGCCATGGGGGCGGGCTTTGCCGGAACCGGTGAATTTAGCTACACCCACATGCAAACCATGCACGGCAAACTGGGCTCCGCAAAAGAAACCATCACGCTGGAAGTCAGTTGCGGAACCGAGAAAGCCACAGTGACCGTTAAAGTGAGCGAAGCCACTGCTTCTTGCGCGTCCACTAGTAAAGGGACCGTTATCATAGATAACACCGCCACACCGGGTGTTCATGCCATTAAATCCAATTTGGCATTTTTTCCAGGTTGCGACAAAAACAAGACCACCATTGAAACCGGAGTTGGGGGCAACTCCATTAACATACCTGACTACCAAACCATGAGTCGCAACAGTGCCAACACTCCCCACCAACTCATGCTGCAAATTGGAGCGGAGGCAGACAATGTTTCCAACAACAATTTCGGGACCGCAAGCCAGCTGAACTATTTTGCGGGAGGCAAGCATATGTTTGAACTCAATCGATTGCGCAGCACCGCCGACTGGCTGAGCGCCAATGTAAACACTTTGCTAACCCCGGTCGGCACTTACGGCAGCATAAGTTTCAAACAATTTCTGGACAATATTGCCAATGATCGCACCATGTACGGTATTGTGCGAGTTAAGGTCGGACTGGAAAAAGGTCAGTGTACCGGCGCCTCTTGCGTCAAAAACGCCTTGGGACAAACGGTAGTCGCATCCAACTTATATGGATTTTGTGGCAATACGACCAGTGCCGGTGAATGCGCCTGCGCCCCTGGCTTAGGCGGCGGACATTTCACGACTATTGCCAACAATACCACCTTGTGCGGCGTTACTTTACCGGCAACTGCCAAAATCAAAGTCAAAGGTACTTTAATGTGGGACTTTGTGGACCATATCACCGCCTCACCCATCGCTCTGGATGAACTGCCTTTTGCCCCCAAAGAACTCTACTTTAAAGTGGAAATCCCCATCATCGTTAACGGCACCCACGATGCCGATGACAATGGCACCATGGACAATTTACCGGTGATTGATGCCATCAGCAACAAACAAAAAGCCGGCGTACTCACTCCGAGCATTAACTTGGCTGATATCCACCAATCCTCAAAAGATCAGTTTAAATATGAAACCGGCAAAGACTTGAGCACCGAATTTTCCAACTTAAACCCCGCCAGCCAATACCATTTGCTAATGTCGTCCGGATACGCCGATAGCTGGGCAGAAGCATTCGACAAGCTACAGCTCAGCGCCGCAACCTGGGCCACACTTCCCCCGGCAGGATGTCTACAGTCTGACGGTTCGACCTGTCCCAAGTTTGGACTACCCCCCGGCGTGTTGGGTTTACTCAAAGCCAATGATATTCGCAGCGAAGAGTTTGAAGATATACCGGCTTATCTCTATACCGGCGGTCTGGTTGACATGCACGATCACGTGAATATTTCCGGATTGGTTTATGTACCCCAGGCCTTGGAGTTGGAAGCGAAAAACAATGGAACACATCAATTTATCAACGGCGGAATTATGGTGCGTGATGGATTTTTTATAGAAGCGGGAAACAAAACCATTACGGTTATCAGTGCCGACCCAACCAGCTACAGCACCGCCAGAATCTCCAATCAAGCCAATTCCAACTTGCTATCCTTTGTCGCCGGAGGCCCCGGCGCGGATGCCCTACCCAGTCTTCCCACAAATGATACCTATTGTTTCGGGTGCGGCGGACGCTACGTCAGCAGCAGTGGCGCCGGCTCAAGTAAAGATAGCCTGGGAACCACCCGGTGGATGGAAATCGTACCGCAGTGGCAAGGTAGGAAAAAAAGCGAAGACGATTAACTCATTACCTCCCCTGGCGCGGTTCCGGAAGGGATCGCGCCTTTTTTAATGTGTCGAAACGTCAATAATTTCCTTCTCGTCCACCAAACGATCAGCCAACCGCATCCACTCCAACATTAATTTGTTCAGCTGTACTACATGACGGGTATAGCTGAAACGATTCTCATCCACATTGTTAACGGCACTGATGTAGTCGTTCAGGCTGATTTTGCCGAAGGAATAGTTTTCCTTTTCGTCCTTTAAAACCGCTTGTGCCAATTGGATCTTCTGTTGAGATATTTCCATGAGCTCTTGTTCGCGTTGTATCTGTAAATACAAATTGCCCAAATTGGTGCGCAAATCTTCCAGTTTACTTTGATTGGACAACCGGGTTTTCTTACGCTGCAGTTGTTCAATTTCGTAGCGGGCTTTATCCACACGACGACCGATGGGCCAGCTTACAGCAATGCCGGCAGTAAAACGGTTGTCCCGGCTACCTGTGCCCCACTCCTGGGCGTCCACATCATAAGCCAGCAATAATTCAGTAGATGGCAATAAATCATCGGCCACCTGATCCAAGGCCAAGCCCGCCTGTTTATCCAATAAATTTAAAATCGCATAAGTGCGACTGCTGCTGACAAAGTGTTCATACTCCTGCTCAAAGTCAAATAGCTTCGCGGTATCCCCCGGTGCATCGGGAACAAAACCACCGTTCCCCGCCTGACCTACAGGTCGGTAGCGCATCGCGCTGTAGACTAAATTGCTTAGGTTGTCGTAGATTTCCTGTAACACCACCCGGTTTTCTTTTTTGGCTATAAGGGACAATTTCATTTTATTCACATCCACCGGCAAGGCGATTTTTTGCCGCTGGCGTTCCAGAATATTTTTTAACAACCGCTCACCGGATTGCACCGCGGTGCGTGCCACTTTGAGATTTTCAAAGGCGGAATACCAGTTGTACCAAACGGTGGTCAACGCCGCCAAATAGTCTTCATAGGCTTCCACAATCTGATAGTGGCTGATTTGATTCTCTACACCGATTAAACTGTCTTGCAGTTGAATGGCTTTACCGAAGGCATTCTGCGCTAAAGGCTGAGCGATCAAAACCTGCATACTGGCCGTGTCATTGCCGGACAAGGACGCCCCCTTGTCATAGGTTGCACTCAAGCGAGTACCGGTATCCGGAAATAGCTTGGATAAGGATATGGCGCTGGAGCCGTCTCTGCGCCCACCTTCAAAAAAATGCATTTGTTGTTTGATTTGCAGAAT
The DNA here is from genome assembly GCA_029882975.1 of Gammaproteobacteria bacterium. Taxonomy (NCBI): domain Bacteria; kingdom Pseudomonadati; phylum Pseudomonadota; class Gammaproteobacteria; species Gammaproteobacteria bacterium. The sequence continues at coordinate 10,799 of JAOUJW010000014.1, read as the reverse complement.
AATATCCCGCTCCGGTAACAAAACATCACGCCGGTATTGCAGCGACAGACGGTCTAACAGTATGGCTTCAAACCCCACATCGTTGGTGCTTGCTTTTACGACAAACTCCTTAAGGGACAACTTTTGGGGTGTTTGCCCCTGCGGTTTCGTATCTCCCGCCCGGACAGGAAGCATCAGCGACAACAACAGCACGGAGGCCAGGCTTCTCAGTAGCGTATTTTTTGACGTCATCATGATTCCAACTTCCTTACACTACTACGTGGCAACCATTGCACTGCCAGAGCATACAAACAAGGCACCAGTAACAAGGTGATCAGCGTGCCGAACATCAGCCCCCAGGCCAACGCCAGCATCATTTCCGCCAACATGGCATCGTACCCGGCCAAACCGTAGGCGGTGGGTAGTACACCGGCGACCGTGGTAATCGTGGTTAACAATACCGCCTTGAGCCGAGTTTGGGCAATTCGTGCGATACGCTCATACATACACAAATTGCTGTCGGTTTTACCCGCTGAGGGTTTTTTACCCGCTGAGGGCTCTTTGTCCGCTGAGGGCTCTTTTTCCGCTGAGGGCTCTTTGTCCGCTGAGGGCTCTTCATATTCCTGGTCCAGCTTGGTAACCATTATGATGGCATCGTTTATAACCACCCCGACCATTCCCAACGTTCCAATCGCCGCAAAAAAACCAATCAGAAGCTGACCGTGCATCCAAAACGCCAGGATGACGCCCACTGCACCGAAGGGTATGGCCAGCATAATCAACAGGGGACGACTGATGGAATTGAACAGCACTGCCAGGATGGCGAAAATCAGCAACAATACCAATATAGTGGAGTTACGAAAATCGTTTTTAGACTCTCGGGTATCGGCCACCTCTCCGTCAAATCCTAAAGCGGTTGTGGGCTGGCGCCGGACCACTTCTTTGAACACGCCGTTTTCCAAGTCCACGGCAATCTCCAGCGGAGTTTTTCCTGCGCCTTTTTTCAGGTCTGCCATAACAGAGCTCACACGGCGAGTTTCGCGTCGGGAAATGGATATGGGTGCCTTTGTTTTCTCCACGCTGACCAAATCCTTTAAGGGCGCCAGATAGCTGGAGCGGTTTTCCACGGGTATCATCAAAATACTTTGTATATCGCGCTTCGCATCTTCGCTTACCGACAAACGCACATCGATGTGCTCGTGCCCATCCGGTAGCTCGTAAATAACAGCCCCCTCCAGGCTGGCCCGGAAAGTAGAAGAAATATCCTTGGGATTTATCCCCAAGCGTTTTACCTTGTTACGATCAATATCAATTTTGTATTCTATCAATTCCAACGGTTGATCAATTTCCGCGTTGTCTAAATCCGGGTGCTTTTGCATGGCGGCCAAAATGGATTCGGCGGCCTGTTGACGCCGTTTATCGTCATTTTCCAAGATAATGACTTCCACCGCCGAACCGGAGGATTGGCCCCAGCGGCTTTTTTGCACAATTAGTTTTTTAATGCCCGGGATTTTTTGTCCTTCGGCTTTCCAAATATTCGCCAAATAGTCTGCCGACACAGCGCGGTCTTCCTTGGGCACAATTTCCACGATCATGCGAAATTTGTTTTCCTGCGCCACGCGGCCGTGGCGGCTGCGCGCAATCTCTGTGCGCAACCCCACGACTTCTTTACCCACATAGGGCAGAATCAACTCTTCGATTTGACGACTAATGGCTGCGGTTTCATAGCGGTCGGCTTTCTTATCTGCCGTACCCTGCAAGACAATTTCACGGGTTTCGGTGTGTGGGAACAACACAAACCGCATGGTGTCCTGTGCTAACTTAAAAGACGCAACCAGAACTACGACAAACCCAATGAGGATAATGACTTTGTACTTTAATATACGAATCAGCATATTGCCGTACCAGCTCTCTACCCGATCGAACCAATGCTTGCTCGGCACCGCTTCCACGGCGCGGCCCCGACGCAGCCAAGGCGGCAACTGAAAGTGCAAGTGGCCCGGCAGGATGATCAAGGCCTCTACCAAACTGGCCAACAACATAATAAACACAATGGGTGGAATAAAGCTGACAAAACCACCGAAACGCCCGGAGAAATAAAACAAAGGCACAAACGCCACACAGGTGGTGACGATGCTCGCCATTACCGGGAGAAACACCTGTCCTGTACCCTTTATAGCGGCTTCACGAAACCCTAAACCCTTCGCCCGAAAGCGTGACACGTTTTCCGCCACAACGATGGCATCATCCACTACGATACCCATAACAATAATCACCGCAGCCAGGGTAACGTTGTTAATGGTGTAACCCAACGCCCAGCTACTTATTAAGGTCAGGCATATGGTAAAGGGGATGCCCATGGCCACCCACAAACCGGCTCGTTTATTCAGAAAAATAAACAGGGTAATCAGAATAAGTGCAAAGCCAATACTGCCGTTAATGGCAATAATGGAAAGGCGATTGCGCACATCGTAAGATTCATCATCCAACAGGACCAGCTCTATAGGAGTACCCTGCAGGTGGTTTTCTCTGAAATCGTCCACCACTTTTTGTACGGCTTCCAAAGATTCGATTATGCCGAAAGAAACATTTTTTACGACATTGAACATAATCGCCTGATGGCCGTTAACCTTGATAATTTCCTTTTCCCGATTAAAGTCCGTTTTTACCTCAGCAATCTCACCCAGAGAAATGGCTTGCCCCTGGAAACCTGCCTGTACATATAAACGATTGAGCTTGTCCACGCTGTCCAATTGGGCATTGATGGTCACGCCGGGCTCGTCTTTGGCCTCTATGTGTCCGGCAGGCTGGCGTATGTGGTTATTTTTTACCTCCGCCACCACCTGGCTCATGGGAATCTGGTAGCGCACCAACTTGCGCGGATCGACGTTAATCTGTATCTCCGGTTGAAAATAACCGCTGCGATTGATGCTGTTGATTTGCGGCAAATTGACCAATTGCAGTTCCAATATACCGGCAAAACGTTGCAACTCTTCCCGTTGCGCATTGTTGAGCAGGTGCGCCCCGGTATAAATCAGGGCAATATCCAGAATGGCTTTTTTGGAGCTTTTATAGACTCGAACCTTGGGTTTGTCGCGCACTTCGGGGGGTAAGTCCGCCGCCTGAGCGGCGTTGCGAATTTCTGTAATCACTTCTTCTTTATTAGGGAGATTGCGCTCCAACTCAACGTTTATCCGGGTACTGCCCCGGTTCACCGAACTGGTGATGCGGTAGACGCCGTCAACTCCTTTGATTTCGTCCTCCAACTCTCGGGTGACGAAGTGCTCAACCTCTTCGGCGGTAGCACCTGGATAGACGGCAGAGACTCGCACAAAATCGGAAGTGACATCCGGGCGCTCTTCTTTTTTGATTTGCTGCCACGCCAGCAGGCCACCGACGATAATGGACAGAAACAACAGATTCGTCAGCAAATGACGATCGACGAAATACTCAATAAACCGGGTTATCATACTTTATACTTTACCTGTCATACCGCTTGCGCACCCGGTGGCCATCGATTCCACCGCTCCCACATTAAAACGAGCGCCCGTTATCAAACCCGTCTCCCTTGCCGCACCAAATTCATTGCCCGAAACTGCCATACCGAATCAAGGCCAGGAATAGCCCCTCTCTATGGGGCAGATTTGCACCTCATAATGCGCATACCAACGGGACCGACCCAACTCCTGTGCTTTCCTATGCTCGGGGTCCTGGCGCCAGGCTTTGATCTGCTCCAAATCATCCCAATAACTCAGCGTGACCTCCTCATCGCCCTGCATTACGGAATGCAGGCTCCGGCACCCATATTCCTGCGCTAAAACATGCAGTCGTTCTACCGTAGCTGAATATTCCCGGTCTAGCGTGTTAACGGTTGCTCGAAATATGACCGCGTACATTTCTCCCCCACTGGCCCATAACAATTAACTTCCCTCTATTTTGAACCTCGCTGGTTATCCAAAAATCCCTATCCGCTTTACCCATCAACGTCTCAGCTGCCGTTTTTATGCATCAAGTGTAAACTACAATAGCGCCGGTGAGATAGCATTCGCGTAAGTCAACCCTGGTATCCCCCATCGATTTTGGTAAAATCCGCCCTATGGACGTTTCCCGAATTCTAGACAATCTCAACGAAGCCCAACGTGAAGCGGTGTGCAGCCCACCGGGACACCTCCAGGTACTGGCGGGCGCCGGCAGTGGCAAAACCCGAGTCTTGGTCCATCGCATCGCCTGGTTGATCCAGGCTGAAGCCGTCTCGGCCCATAGTATTTTAGCGGTCACTTTCACCAACAAGGCCGCCGCAGAAATGCGCAGCCGCATAGAAGCGCTGATCCATTTACCCATGCAACGCATGTGGGTGGGCACTTTTCATTCCCTGGCTCATCGTCTATTACGCCTGCACTGGCACGACGCCGGCCTGCCCCAGACCTTTCAGATTCTGGACAGCGACGACCAATACCGTACCATCCGCCGCATAATGAAAGAACTGGGCATGGATGAATCCAACTGGCCCCCCAAGCAGGCACAATGGTATATCAACGAGAAAAAAGACGAAGGCCTGCGACCGCATCAGATCGAGCACTATGACGCACCTTTCGAAAAACAAATGGTAAAACTGTACCAAGCCTACGAAGACACCTGCCGTCGGTCAGGGTTGGTGGACTTTGCCGAGCTGTTGTTGCGGGCCCACGAACTTTTCTTACAAACACCGGCTTTGATGAAGCATTACCGCAACCGCTTTCAGCATATTCTGGTGGACGAGTTCCAAGACACCAATACCATCCAATACGCCTGGATACGCCTGTTGGCAGGCGACAGCGCCCATGTATTCAGTGTGGGTGATGATGACCAGTCTATTTACGGTTGGCGCGGTGCACGCATAGAAAACATCCAGCAATTTTCCAAAGATTTTGCCAATACCAAGACTGTGCGCCTGGAACAAAATTACCGTTCCAGCGGTAACATTCTTTCTGCCGCCAATGCCCTGATCGCCAACAACTATTCACGCCTGGGCAAGAACCTGTGGACCGATGACGGCGAAGGTGAACCGATCCATTTGTATCGCGCTTTTGACGAACAAGACGAAGCGCGTTTCATTTCCGAACAGATTGAGCTCTGCATTGAACGAGGCGGCAATTACAGCGATAACGCTTTGCTCTACCGTTCCAATGCCCAGTCCCGTGTGTTGGAAGAAGCATTGATCCGACAAAACATACCTTACCGGGTATACGGCGGCTTACGCTTTTTCGAACGGGCTGAAATCAAGGACGCGCTGGCATATTTACGCCTGGTGTTGAACCACATGGACGACGCCTCGTTTGAGCGCATCGTTAATACACCCACCCGGGGCATTGGTGAAAAAACCCTGGAACACGTCCGCCGCCAAGCGCGCGCCAATGGCGCTTCGCTCATGCAGGCGACCGGTGAACTCATCAACGCCCGGCAGTTGCCCGCACGCGCCACCGCTGCACTGCAGGCCTTCCTGGACTTGATTGAAGCACTGCAAACCCAGACCGATGGATTGCCCCTGCACGAAACCTTGGAACAGATTATTCACCAAAGCACCTTGTACGATCACTACGACAAAGACAAAAGCGAACGGGGCCAAGGTCGCATAGAGAACCTGGAAGAACTGATCAATGCCGCCAAGTACTTCCAATATGACGAGGACGAAGAAATGGACATGGCATCAGCGTTCTTGTCTCACGCCGCATTGGAAGCCGGTGAACAGCAAAGCGGACCGGAACAGGACTGTGTACAGCTCATGACCCTTCACTCCGCCAAAGGGCTGGAATTTCCACGCGTATTTTTGTGTGGCATGGAGGAGGAATTGTTCCCACACCAGCGTTCCACACAAGACCCGGAACAACTCGAAGAAGAACGACGCCTGTGTTACGTGGGTATCACCCGCGCACGGGAACAACTGTATCTTTGCCACGCAGAGACACGACGCATGTATGGCAACGAATCGTTTCCCCGACCATCACGATTCATTCGGGAAATACCGACCGAGCTGATACATGAAGTCCGTTTACAAAGCTCTGTTTCCGCGCCCGTTTACCGCCATAGCACCGGCCCGGTTTCCGATCAGTCGGAAGGGTTTTACCTGGGGCAAAGAGTGCAACATGCCACTTTCGGTGAAGGCGTGGTATTGAGCTGTGAAGGCAGCGGCAGCCATGCCCGGATACAAATCAATTTCGATGCAGTAGGCAGTAAATGGTTAGTGGTCGCTTATGCCAACCTTGAAGCAGCGCATACCGTGTAGGAAGCCGTTAGCACGAATTTTCTAAATCGTGATCTCGGTATTACCAAGAAAGGCGGCTACCAAGCGACATCTCTAGTTTTTAAAACGCTTCCGCTAACGTTTCTATAAACTCAAACAAGGAAATTTGTTATGCAAACAATAACAAGATTAGCAGCCGTACTAATGCTAAGCGTGTTTACTCTCAGCGCTTGCAACAAACCACCGGCAAATCCATCTGACGACAAACAAGCCGCAGCGACCGCTAAAACCTACGAGTGGAAAATGGTCACCACCTGGCCGCCCAATTTCCCCATATTCCAGGAAGGTGTAGAGCGCTTCGCCAAAGACGTGACCACCATGAGCGGTGGGCGCTTAAAAATCAAAGTCTATGCCGGCGGTGAACTGGTACCGCCCTTGGAAACTTTTGCTGCCGTATCCCAAGGAACGGTTCAACTGGGTCACGGCGCCGGCTATTACTGGGCCGGAAAAATTCCTGCCGCGCAATTTTTTACTGCAGTGCCGTTCGGCATGAACGCCCAAGGCATGAATGCCTGGCTCTACGGCGGCGGTGGCCACAAATTGTGGCAGGAACTGTACGCCAAACACAATTTGGTCCCCTTCCCCCTGGGTAACACCGGCGTACAAATGGGCGGCTGGTTCAACAAAAAAATCAATTCCGTTGAAGACCTAAAAGGCCTGAAAATGCGGATTCCGGGCCTGGGTGGCAAAGTTTTTGCCAAAGCCGGCGGTACACCGGTGTTATTGCCCGGCGGAGAAATCTACACTGCTCTGGAACGTAACACCATTGATGCCACAGAGTGGGTTGGCCCTTTCCATGATGAACGCCTGGGCCTGTACCGAGCAGCCAAGTATTACTACTACCCCGGCTGGCACGAACCCGGTCCTGTGCTTGAGTTAACCGTCAACAAAGCCGCTTGGGACACGCTGACCGACGACTTGAAAAAAGCTATCGAAACCTCAGCCGCCTCAGCCAATATTTGGATGCTATCCCAGTTTGAAGCAAAAAACCTCGAAGCACTGCGCAAACTCAAAGAAGAACACAAAGTAGAAGTCTTTGCTTTCCCCGACGACGTTATCAAAGAGTTGAAACGTCTGACGAAAGAAGTGCTGGACGAAGAATCCGCCAAAGATGCTGACTTTAAACGTGTGTATGAAGCCTATCAGGCCTTCAGCAAAGACCACGACGGTTGGAATACTTTGTCAGAAAGTGCATATAACAAAGCAAGGAACCTAAAGTAAGGTTGTTCCTAATTGATTGTACAGAGCAACATTTAGCTAGTACTAAACAAGGAAACCGGCCATTCGCCGGTTTCTTTTTGCTGACTCGGATATCTAACATCGCAATTAATTCTTCCTGCAAATTCTCTATAAGCAAACTGACGACTTATCCCGCATTATTCATATTCAAGAGTTCTGTGACACGCACCTGGCGACGTTTCTAATATATGGAATGGACTTTAGGCCAAACGCTCAACCTTACTTTACCTGAAACCGACATCCATCTGGCTAACACAAACAAGATTCAACCACGAAAAATTATCCGGAGAGAATACAGATCGAAACCACATCCCCAGCCTTATCTTGAACAAACAACCTAAAATACGTGCTTATATTAGCACTTGTTTGTCGAAAAACTCCCTTCATGTAATTTGCAGTATTTCCCAGATCCCATATTAAAACAAATCCCATCGGCACTACCATTCGTTCTCTGTTACCCATTGATTATTATAAGGAAAATCTGATCATCCCAAATCCATATCCTAAAGTCTGAAAAATCTTTTAAAGGGCATATTGAACACAGGTAATAAAAAGTAAAATACAGCAGTTTAATATGCACAATGACACCAACCCCAAAAATGATCGACTAACAACCAAACTTTGTGGACTAATTGATCAAATTACTGGAAGGTGCCACAGAACTGTGCTAAACATAAAGGCCATAAACAATTGTTTCTTGGAGATTTACAAATGATCTCAGTAAATACGGTAAGTTGCACAGGGGTGTGCTCAAGAAATGATCGCGTGATTGTGCATATTGACAAAAATAATAAAAGGTATAATTACGTGGACTGTCGAAAACACTGTTAGTAAAGCGCTGAAAGATCGCATGGGCTAGCTCCGTGCGGCGATGGGGGTTTCTGAGGTTGACTGACGAAGCCCCAAGAATACGAATTCTATAAACATTTTAGAGCGGTAGTAGCGGATAGATTATCGCAGTAGCAAGTAAAAGAAAAACGGAGTAGGACTGAGTGTCAGTGCTATTATTTGAAAAACCGCAGGCCATGCAAGCCGGGAGGACGGTGCATTGAAACTTAAAAGATCTAACAAAGCAAATGCACTCGGACCCAAAAAAGCGACGCTCCTCGTACCTCGTCGCTCTGCTTTTTTGGTCCGGTGATTTGCGTCGTTAGTAACTCGATGACTGCCGCGAGATTCTACAGATTTAGTTTACTAGCTCCGATTGTTTTTCCTGTGGCTATTTTTGGGATAGATGCAAAAAGTTTTTTGGCTATTTTCTTATTTATATCGCTTGGCTTTGGCTTAGCACCTTATATATTGTTTTCTGTCACAATGTTTTATTTCATAGGGAAATGTGGAAAGCGTAAACTACATAAGCTTCTATTCCTATCTCCTGTTTGGTTTTCTGTATTAATTGTGGCATTTTGGGAACTATACTATGCTGTATCGAGGTTTAATAATCCTGGCATAGTAGAGCAATGGGGCTCCAGTTTCATATTTATTCCTTTTGCACTGCTTGTAGGTTATTTTTATGTGGCTTTTGTATACTTATTCTATCTCTTGCTAGAAGAATTCGGGCACATTCGTGATACGAATATTGATTGAAAGGAAATATGTTCTAACCAGTAATTCAACCAGGACCAACCTCCGCGGCGCACTTTTTGTGCTTAATAGCACAAAAAGCACCCCGCTACGGTTGGCCTGTTAATTTTGGCGTTAGTTTACGTGTCTGCTATTCATGGGTGGAACCATATGAAATTGATAAAGGCATTATTTTGTGTATTTATGGTGATTTCGCAAATAGGTTGCAACTCTGATACTGTTAAAGAAAAGCGCGGTACTAGCTATAGAAGCTTCGAGGGACGTTATGAACAGGCATTAGATGATCTGAAAGAAGCAAAAACGGAAAAAGATCGTTTTTTAGTGCTAAGTGAACTTGCGATGATGAGCTTCGAATTAGGGAAAGTGTCCAATGCACAAAAATATGCGGAAGAAGTGTTAAAGATGGCACAGAATTATGAGTCAAATTGGAATTATGGCAATGTAATTCATAAAGGTAATATTGTATTAGGAAGGATTGCCGCTAAAAACAATGACATAAATGAAGCAATAAAATACCTATTAAGAGCAGGAAATACGAAAGGATCTCCTCAGTTAGATAGCTTCGGGCCAAATATGTCATTAGCTAAAACACTCCTTGAAAAAAATGAAAGGAAAGCTGTAGTTAAATATTTAGAAGCATGTAGAAAGTTTTGGAAGATGGATCGGGATAGGCTTGATTTTTGGATCTTTCAGATAGAAAGAGGGAAAATCCCGGAGTTTGGCGCCAACATGGTTTATTGATTATGGTTACTAACCAGACCCTGCACACGGACGCATTGAAGTGGCGCACCTTTTGTGGTGAATACCACAAAAGGCACACCCCTTCAATGCGCCGGTGAGGGTGGTCGTTATATTTGCGTAGGATGAACGGTTTGCAATGAAAGAATTTTTTGTAGATATAGGCGATCCACGTGTTCATGGTGATTTAGTTGAAAGGGATCTTTACGATTTTAATGACGTTTTTGCTAGATTATTTAAGAAATGTGAGGACAAATGTAGAGTTATAGTAAATGGAAATTCAATAGATCTGATATATAGGTATGATATAGCAGATCATTTTATATACTTAGTATCTATGCTTTCATTTTTGTTAGAAAGTGATGAGGGAGAAGAAATATTTAATTTCGCATCCAATGATTTGTATTTAGATTTTGATATGAAATGGGCAAATGGAAGAATTAGGCTCGATGTATATGAAACCATGAGATATGACTATATCGATTTTGGGTCTTTAAATATTGGGCTAAATTATTTTCTAAAAAGTTGGTTGCCTTTGTTAGAGTTGACTTCACGGATAGTGCATGAATACAAATTGAATTTAGAATTAATCGAAGAATATGATCTATTGGAGTCTATAAAAACAAAAGTATCTAGTTTATATATAGAGTAATTATGTAATATTACGTTAATAGGGTTTAGAAAATGATCTTTCCAAAAAATGCAGAATCAAAAATATATTATAACCAGCGCTTAAACGCGGACCGTTTTTTTGCTGTACTTTTTTTGTTTCGTTTCACTCTAACAAAAAAAGCACATCAAAAAACGCCCGGTTAAGCTGAGCGTTAGTAATAGTTACCACCAGTCGTGGGGAGGGCATACTTTAAAATGGAAAATGAATTGGCACCACCATGGACAAAGTTTGAATGGCCTCAGGGTTCAATGGGATGGAGAATGGGTCCCGGGGAATCATGCATGAACGAGTGGGTTTCATGGTTCC